>CAYYEB010000235.1:0-2910 GCA_964470725.1 uncultured Lachnospiraceae bacterium
TTCATGGATTTTCCGGCATCGGAAAGCGTATCTCCGAGCTTAATCTCACCTTCTATATCATGCAGCATAGCATTCATGAGAGCCAGACGGTGGGTATCGTGCACAAGCTCACATCCGGTGAAAGCTTCCTTGCGCTCAAATTCGGCCGTGTCTGCATCAAGATCGAAGAAGTCATCCGTATGATCACGGACGTACTGGCTGGCCGCGATCATGAACCCAAAAGTTCCGCATGCCGGATCGTTGCAGCGTTCGCCCGGCTGCGGTGCGATCAGTCTCGTCATGACATCAATCAGCACACGAGGTGTAAAGTACTGACCAGCACCAGACTTCTTTTCATTCGCGTTCTTCTCAAGCAAGCCTTCATACAGATTTCCAAGGCCTTCCTCCTTCGCGGAGTACCAGTCCAGGCCATCAATCGTCATGATAATTTTTTTCAGGTTTGCCGGCTCGTCAATATTGGAAGATGCACCGCTGTAAATCTCTCGGATCCGCCCGGTCCCTTTTTCTCCAAGGTCGTTCAGGAGCTTTGCATAGAACTTCTTCAGTTCCACGCCGTCGCGTTTTTTCAGTTCATCCCAGCGATACTCCTCCGGAATATTTTTCTCAGCACCGGTTTCCTTTGCCATTTTCAGGAACAGGATATAGGTAAGCTCTGTCACATACTGATGATATGTAATTCCGTCATCTCTCAGCACATTGCAGAGATTCCAAAGTTTCTGTACGATTTCCTGCGTTGTCATGCTGCACTTCCTCCATCGTCATATAGATATCCATTCAGCTCTTTAATTACATCACGAAGCTGGTTCTGAAATACCTTATCTATCTTCTTAAATCCGCCCTGAGCCTTGAAACGGCTGTCCTCATCAAAGACTGAAACATTAATAACGGATTCCTCAATCAAATACTTCTCTATCCGCTTCAACCAGTTGAGTTCCATCTTGGAGAACTTATGATTTTTCTCCAGTTTCTCTACCGCCCGATGAATCCGTTCTTCATGACTGATAAGTGGAGAGCCAAGCGCATAGCGGCGAATCAGACCGATAATATCCGCTGTCATCTCTTCATTTGTCATTTGCGAGATTGCCGTGTTCAACTGCTGCGTCGTGTAACCTTCCCGATCCAGCGTCAGCATCAGGCTCTTCAGATCTTTCCGTGTCAGATCAGATGGCTTTGTGCAGACGATATTCAAAGCCGCTATCTCATTCAGGTTTGTCTTGATATAATTTGAAAAAGCTTCCAGATAATCTTCCGGCCGTTGCTCCTCTTTTCCATATCCTCTGGTATGGCTGATGACCTTATCGCCTTCCTTAGAGATGACCACCGGATTTTCGCCGGCAATCCGGGTTTCCTGCATGTATTTAATCGCCTGGTAATATGCCATCAGACGCTTTTTAGCTTCTGCGGGAGTGGCATGCTCTACCTCATAAATAACCTGATCTGGGCTTTTTCCGCCAGTCATGTCTGTAAACTGTTCAACTGTCTTCTTATCGATCCGCTTCTTGCGACGCTGCAGTTTTGCAATCACCTGACCGACGTCATACTCCACTTCCTTCTCATCCTCTGTATCCTTCATATGATCCAGAACCTGCGTCATTGTCTGCGACGGATTCGTAACGACCGGCTTCATAGACGTCACTGGTGCCAGGGAATCATAGACGCCGACTGGATCATAGATCTGGAATACCCTTTTATGAATTTCCGGGCAGAGCCTTGTAGCCCGGCCCAGCATCTGCTCAAAGAGGATCCTGGACTTCACGCGGCGCAAGAATACAAGATTCGTAATTGATGGCACATCAATTCCTGTTGTAAGAAGGTCAACCGTTACGACAATACTCGGGAAACGTTCGTTCTTAAAGCGCTTGATGGCCTCCTGTATCTTCTTCGGATTACCTCCTCCAATGCTGCCGGTGATCTTCATGATAGAATCTGTGTCTACACCCTGCTCGGAATAGATTTCTTTCAGGATCTTCACGATCAGATCTGCGTGTTGGTCGTCAACCGCATAGATCAGTGTTTTCCCCTGCATCTCAGGAGCTTCCGGATCGATGTCCTGCGCAATCTCCGTAAGAACGGCACGATTGAATCCCTCCGTAATAACCTGCTTATTGAAGGAATCCAGATCAAAATCAAGCGTTTCGTCATCCAGAAGTTCACTGTTGGTGATATCACCGGTTACCGGGTCATACACGGTAACTGTATCGCCGCTTTTGTAATGAATGCCTTCTGTGCTAAGCTTTGTCTTCAGCTCATGCGGCGCATCATGATCGACCAGATATCCTTCGATCACCGCTTCCCGATAAGTGTATTTGAAAACCGGCTCACCAAAGATCTGTGTTGTCTGCAACGCCGGTGTGGCCGTCAAAGCGATTTTTACTGCGTCGAAATAATCTATGACCGCTCGATACTTGCTCTGATAGTCCTTCTGGTCTGTATACAAAAGTTCCTCGTCAGTCATCTCCTTATCGAGAATATATCCGCGGTGCGCCTCATCAATAATAAGCAAGTCATAATCTGTCACTGCTGGCATCGTATCGCCATCGTTGTAGAGAATCCGCCGCACCATACTCTGAACGGTCGCAACCTGGATCCGGGTTTCCTTATCAATGGTCTGATCGTCCAGGCCTTTAATGTTATAGATCTGATCAAGAGTCATCAGGTCTTCAAGCTTCACATCCTTGAAGACATCCTCTGCCTGTTCTCCGAGTGCATTTCGGTCGACCAGAAACAGAATCCGGTGGAACCGCCCGGTCTTTAAGAACCGGTAAATCATCCCCAGCACTGTCCTCGTCTTGCCCGTGCCGGTTGCCATCGCAATGAGCGCCGTCCTCTTGCCGTCGATAATTGCTTTTTCCGCCGCCTCTATTGCTTCTATCTGATAATCGCGAAGATTCAGGCCATCTTTATCTCTGA
>CAYYEB010000236.1:0-2907 GCA_964470725.1 uncultured Lachnospiraceae bacterium
GTCAATGACCCGATCCTGACAGGTGTGGATCTCTTAAAGATCAAGTCACTGCATCAGCCGGGCTTTATGAGTAAGGTCATTTCGATCCTTTATTATAAGAATACTTCTCTGGAAAGGGCCCTGGATCAGCTCTGTCTGAGCGTAGACCGTGCCTATGCGCAGGGATACAATATTGTGATTTTAAGTGACCGCGGTATCGATGAAACACACGTGCCGATTCCATCACTTCTGGCGGTATCCGCAGTCGAGCAGCATCTGGTCAGAACGAAGAAGAGAACAGCCGTCTCTTTGATCCTGGAATCCGGCGAGCCGAGGGATGTCCATCAGATGGCATGTCTTCTGGGCTTTGGCGCCCGTGCAATCAATCCGTATCTGGCACATGAATGCATCGCGGAAATGATTGATCAGGGAATTCTGGACAAGGATTACCATACGGCTATTGATGATTATAATAAGGCGATTCTTTCCGGTATCGTGAAGATTGCGGCAAAAATGGGTATTTCCACGCTGCAGTCCTATCAGTCGGCAAGAATATTCGAAGCGATCGGCCTGAGTGAAGATCTGGTCAATAAATACTTTACAGGAACGGTCAGCCGTGTCGGAGGCATCGGCCTTAAGGAAATCGCAGAGGATGTGGCATATCGTCACAATCATGCGTTTGACCCGCTGGGCCTTGGCGAAGATATGACGCTGGATTCGGTTGGATTCCATAAATTAAGAAGCGGTCCGGATAAGGAGGAACATCTGTATAATCCGCTGTCCATTGTGACACTGCAGCGGGCAACACAGACAGGGGATTATTCCAAATTTAAGGAATATTCCGATATGATCGACAACATGCATCCGCATACGCTCAGAAGTCTTATGGAATTTGTGCCGCAGCGGGATCCGATTCCGCTGGATGAGGTGGAGCCTGCAAGTGAAATTGTAAAGCGGTTCAAGACCGGCGCAATGAGCTACGGTTCACTGTCCGAGGAGGCTCATGAAACGCTGGCAATCGCAATGAACCGCCTGGGAGGCAAGTCCAACACCGGTGAAGGCGGTGAGGATCCGAAGCGTTTCGGGACAGAAAAGAATTCCGCAATCAAGCAGGTCGCGTCCGGACGTTTCGGTGTGACAAGTGCATATCTTAACTCCGCAAAGGAAATTCAGATCAAGATGGCACAGGGCGCAAAGCCCGGTGAAGGCGGAAACCTGCCGGGAAGAAAAGTCTATCCGTGGGTAGCTAAAACCAGATTTTCAACGCCCGGCGTATCTCTGATTTCCCCACCGCCACATCACGATATCTATTCCATCGAGGATCTGGCGCAGCTGATTTATGATCTGAAAAATGCAAATCGCAGAGCGGATATCAACGTGAAGCTCGTATCGGAAGCAGGTGTCGGAACGATTGCCTGCGGTGTGGCAAAGGCCGGCGCTCAGGTGATTCTGATTTCCGGTTATGACGGCGGCACAGGTGCGGCTCCGGGATCTTCGGTTCACAATGCCGGACTCCCATGGGAACTCGGAGTTGCGGAAGCGCATCATGCACTGATTGAAAATAACCTTCGTAACAGAGTTCGTCTTGAAACGGACGGCAAACTGATGACCGGCCGCGATGTGGCGGTAGCCGCACTTCTGGGTGCGGAAGAATATGCATTTGCAACGGCGCCGCTTGTCTGCATGGGATGCATGATGATGCGGGTGTGCTCTAAGGATACGTGTCCGGTGGGCATCACGACACAGAACGCCGAACTCAGAAAGCGTTTCCGCGGCAAGCCGGAATATGTGATGAACTTTATGAACTTCATTGCGGAAGAACTCCGGGAGATCATGGCAAAACTTGGTTTCCATACGGTATCCGAGATGGTCGGCAGAACGGATTGCCTCAAGATGAAGGATCATCAGGAATCCATTCAGGCTTCGGAAGTGAGTCTGGATGCTCTTCTGGATCCGAAGTACGCGCATGCGGAAAATCGTCATTATGAAGCGGAACATGAGTATAATTTCCATCTGGAAAAAACGGTGGATGAGGCAATTCTTCTGAAGAAATTCGCGCCGGCGCTTAAGAGCGGAAAGCATATGGAAACGAGTATCAACGTATCTTCCACAAACCGGACCGTGGGAACGATTCTCGGATCGGAGATTACGGACAGATTCGGAGACACTTTGAAAGAAGATACCTTTGTGGTCAATGCAAAGGGAGGCGGCGGACAGTCTTTCGGTGCATTCATTCCGAAGGGGCTGACACTAAGGCTCGAAGGCGATGCCAATGATGGTTTCGGCAAGGGACTTTCCGGAGGAAAACTGGTCCTTGTTCCGCCGAAGAAGAGTGCGAAATCCTTTAAGGCTTCCGAAAATGTGATTGTCGGCAATGTGGCACTCTATGGCGCAACAAGCGGGAAGGCGTATATCTGCGGTATAGCAGGTGAGCGTTTCTGCGTCAGAAATTCGGGAGCCACTGCGGTTGTGGAAGGCTGCGGAGATCACGGCCTGGAATATATGACTGGCGGAAGAGCTGTTGTGCTTGGCCCTACAGGCAAGAACTTTGCGGCCGGCATGAGCGGCGGTATTGCGTATGTTCTGGATGAAGATCACAGCCTGTACAGAAGACTCAATAAAGATATGGTCTCCATGACGGAAGTGACGGAAAAATATGATGTCAAGGAACTTCGGGATATCATTACGGAATATGTGAAAGAGACTTCTTCCGAACTCGGAAAGAAGGTTCTGGATCATTTTGAGGAATATCTGCCTCATTTCAAGAAGATTGTTCCGAATGATTATCAGAAGATGCTGACGGCCATCAGCCATTTCGAGGAACAAGGCATTCGTCATGATGCGGCAACGCTGGAAGCTTTCCAGTCACTGCACGGATAAAGGAGAACGGCAATGGGAAAAACGACTGGATTTCTGGAATATAAAAGA
>CAYYEB010000237.1:0-2887 GCA_964470725.1 uncultured Lachnospiraceae bacterium
CCAGAAGGAAACGGAGAAATCCCTCATGACTCAGTTTATTATAAATCGGAAGGTTCTTTTCCAGACAATACTTCCTCACGCACGTCAGTACGGCCGTAATATCCGGATGGACCGTCTTACATGAATCGGCATTGAGCACCGTATAACGGGTTTGTTTTCGATGAAGTCCGAGTCTGAGTTCCCCGCCCTTCTCCTCATTTCCGAAAGAGAAGTCCATCTTATTGCGAAAGCCGAATTCCTTCGGAGATCCCTTGATTCCATCGAAAATGCTGTCACTTTGCAATACCGGTTCAAGGAGCCGCTTCGCCATATCTTCCTTCATCTCAAGCTGGCTTTGATATGGCATTCTCTGATAGATACAGCCGCCGCAGTCTCCGAAAATGTCACAGGCCGGCTGGCGCGTTTCCAGCGGAGACTTCTTCAGAGTCTCCACAATGGAACACTCCACCCGGCCCTTATGTTTTTTTGCCACACGGAAGTGTATGGTCTGTCCCGGAATCGTATTTTTAATGGTTCCGTGGACCACACTCCCGTCCGGCTCTGTTACTTTGAAGCGGCCACGGTTCGGATAATCCACCCGCTCTATGACCGCCGTTCCTTCTGTTTTTCTTTTCATTCTTCCTCAAGTGTATCAATCAGTTCCAGAGAACGTTCCTTATTCATGCGATCACACATATCGAGGAATACGTCAAGCGGAACATTGTTCAGCTTCTTGTTGCCGCGAATATTGATGGAAACCGTATTTTCCGCAGCTTCCCTGTCGCCAAGTACAAGAATATAAGGATCCTTGAATTTCTTATATTTCTTGATCTTGTTCTTCATGTTGTCTTCGCTGTAATCCGCCTCGACTCTGATGCCTTTCTGCTCCAGAAGATCATAGACCTTCTTTGCGTATTCGTTATGAGATTCGCGAATCGGAACAATACCGACCTGATACGGAGACAGCCAGAACGGGAACTCTCCCTTGAAGTTCTCAATGATAATTCCGATGAAACGTTCCAGAGATCCGTAAATTGCACGATGGATGACAACCGGCATCTTCTGCGTTCCGTCTTCTGCCGTATAGGTCAGACCGAAGTTATGCGGAAGCTGGAAATCCAGCTGAATCGTGCCGCACTGCCATTCTCTTCCGATGGCATCTTTGATTTGAAGATCGATCTTCGGTCCGTAGAATGCACCGTCGCCTTCGTTAATCTCGTATCCGCCCTCGCCGTACTTCTCGTCAAGGATTTCCTTGAGATCCGCTTCCGCGCGGTTCCAGACATCGATGTCTCCCATGAAATCATCCGGTCTTGTGGAAAGTTCCGCTCTGTAAGTCACACCGAATGTTTTGTATACTTCATCCGCAATGGAAATGATGTCCGCAATCTCATCTTTGATCTGGGATTCCATGACGAATGTATGATCGTCGTCCTGACGGAATTCCTGTACACGGAAGAGACCGTTCAGCTGTCCGGACTTTTCCTTTCTGTGAAGGACATCATACTCGCTGTAACGGATTGGAAGCTCTTTATAAGAACGCTTCTTTCTCTTATATGTCAGCATCGCATTCGGGCAGTTCATCGGCTTTGCCGCCATGGTATCAATATTTTCGCGATTGTAGACAACAGAGCCCTTTTCCAGCGTAGCGTTCGTTGTTTCGCCCTCCGGATCATCCGGATGAACCATAAGATCCGTCAGTTCCGCATCCGCCTTTGTGTAGCCGTCCACGCCCGGAACGATGAACATGTTGTGCAGATAGTGTGCCCAGTGGCCGCTCACGAGCCACAGTCTCTTATTGTTGATCAGAGGAGCTGAAATTTCGGTATATCCGTGACGCTGCTGCACCTCGCGGGAATATTTGAGAAGTGCCTGATACATCTTCCAGCCTCTGGAAAGCCAGTACGGCATGCCCGGAGCCGTCTCGTTGAACATAAAGAGTTCCAACTGTGCGCCGATCTTTTTGTGATCTCTTGCCTTGGCCTCTTCTACCATCTTCAGATGCTTCTTCAGTTCATCCTTGGACGGAAATGCATAGAAGTATACACGCTGCATATGGTCGCGCTTTTCATCGCCTCTCCAATATGCCATGGACGTTGCATGAATCTTAAAGGCAGCGTTCATGAGTTCCTGAGAATTTTCCACATGAGGTCCGCGGCACAGATCCACATAGTCATCTCCGGTATAGTACACCGTAATGGTCTCTCCTTCCGGAAGATCATTGATGAGCTCCGTCTTGAATTTCTGATTCTTGAAGATTTCAAGTGCCTCAGCCCTTGTTACTTCTTTTCTGGTCCACGGTTCCCTGCGGCGAATGATCTCATGCATCTTGTCTTCAATCGTCTTGAAGTCATTTTCCGTGATGCTCTTTCCTTCCGGCAGTACAAAATCATAGTATGCTCCATCCTCAATCTGCGGTCCGATTGCATACTGTACATCTTTTCCGTACAGCTCGATCACTGCCTTTGCCAGAATGTGCGCAAGTGAATGACGATACACTGCAAGATACTCTTCCTTATCAAGTGCCATTTTTTCTTCCTCCTTGATGGTCTTCGCCCGTTCCCTTTTCTGGATCCGATTCGGGGACGCGCTCTTGATAAATGCGTTTTTCCTTTGCAGGGGACTTTTCCCAAAACATAGAAAAGTCCCTTACATTATGTTGTAATGTAAGGGACGCTAATTGCTTAACGCGGTTCCACCCTAATTGCTGCATGTCGTTTCTTTATGCAGCCACTCTTTCTTTGATGATAACGGAATCACCGGGCCGGATTGGGGCCGCTCAGAGATGGTCTTCAATCAGTTCCGGAACCGAACGCTTCCACCACGGATCACCGTGCGTTCTTCTCTTCCTGGCCCTTTCCTGACCTACTTTTCTCCTCAACGCTTTACGGGTTTCATTATAGCAATG
>CAYYEB010000238.1:0-2825 GCA_964470725.1 uncultured Lachnospiraceae bacterium
CAGACGGATGTTCTGGAAGGTTCTTGCGATTCCCGCACGGTTGATCTCAATCGTGCTCTTTCCCGTGATATCCTTTCCGTCCAGTTTGATAATTCCCTCTGTCGGCTTGTATTCTCCGGTCAGAAGGTTGAAGACTGTTGTCTTTCCTGCACCGTTCGGTCCGATGAGGCCGTACAGTTCTCCTTTTTCAATTGTCAGATCAAAATCGTCGACCGCCCGCAGACCGCCGAACTGAATTGCCAGATTTTTCACCTCAAGGAGTGCCATTTACTGCACCTCCTTTACTTTTTTCTTAAACGGATTATGTGCCTCGATAAATGCTCTGGAGGTCGGGTTCCAGTTGACAATCATCATCACAATCATAATGATCGCATAGATCAGCATACGGAAATCTCCGATAAAACGCAGGACCTCCGGAATGAGCGTCAGCACAATTGCCGCGATAATGGATCCTCTCGTAGATCCGATTCCGCCGAGAACAACGAAGACCAGGAAGAGAATCGACATGTTGTATCCGAAACGCGCCGGTGTCGCAATGAGTGATGCCAGGTTGTGTGCATACAGAGCTCCCGCGCATCCCGCAATCACGGCCGACAGTGTAAATGCCAGCATCTTATAACGCGTAATCGGAATTCCCACGGATTCCGCTGCGATTCGGTTGTCACGAATCGCCATGATTGCGCGTCCGCTTCTCGAATTGATCAGATTCAAAACCACAATCGTGGAAATCAGAAGGATGATAAATCCCGCCGTGAACGTCGCATCAAACGGCGTTCCCGTAATGCCCTGAGGTCCGTTGATAATCATCTCATCCATATTCATTGCCGCAGAACTGTCCAGAGACACCTTAATGTGACCTCCGACTCGTCCGACATACAGCACGTTCATGATATTCTTGATGATTTCACCAAATGCCAGGGTCACAATTGCAAGATAATCGCCGTTGAGCCGCAGCACAGGGATACCGATCAGGAATCCGAAAATGCCGGCCACCACTCCGCCGATGATAATTGCAAGAAAGAATCTCGGGAAGGTCCCCATCGAGTTCATTGTCACCTTTGAGAAAAATGCCGCTGAAAATGCACCGACGCACATAAATCCCGCATGCCCCAGTGAAAGTTCTCCGAGGATACCGACAACGAGGTTCAGGGAAACTGCCATTGTCGCATAGACGCACAGCGGAACGAGCAGTCCTCCCAGGTGGCTATTGACCAGACCGAACTGAGCCGCAATCGTTACAACAGCATAAATGATCACCACCATTGCAACCGTTGCAAAGTTATCTTTGGTTGCTTTGGTAAATTTACTTTTTTTACTCATATCCACAACCTCCTCAGACCTTTTCCTGCACCACTTTGCCCATAAGCCCTGTCGGCTTGACAAGAAGCACAATAATCAAAACGGAAAATACGATCGCATCACTGAGCTGTGAGGAGATATAGGTTCTCGCCAGAATCTCGATTATACCGAGGAGCAGTCCTCCGATCATGGCGCCCGGAATTGATCCGATGCCTCCGAGAACGGCCGCGACAAAGGCTTTGATACCCGGCATTGCTCCGGTATAGGGTGAAAGAGACGGATACGCGGAGCACAGAAGAACACCCGCGATACCTGCCATTGCCGAACCGATGGCAAAAGTCAGAGAAATCGTACCGTTGACGCTGATTCCCATAAGGGATGCCGCGTCACGATCCTGGGACACTGCCAGCATAGCCTGTCCGGGTTTTGTTCTGTTAATGAAAAGCTGAAGTGCACCGACCAGGACCAGACTTACGATAATACTGACAATCGTAGTTCCCGGAATGACGAACGGTCCGATGGTCACTGTTCGGAAAGGAACAACCGAGGAGAAAATCTTCGGGTCTGATCCGAAAATAAGGAGCGCCATATTTTCCAGAAAATAGCTGACGCCGATTGCCGTAATCAGAACCGCCAGTGGAGATCCTGCCTTGCGGAGCGGCTTATATGCCACCTTTTCAATCGCGACACCCAGCAGCGTGCAGCCTGCAACTGCCGCCAGAATTCCGAGTCCTACAGGAAGAGATAACGTTGTAATAACTGTGAAGGCAATATAGGCACCTACCATGATAATATCGCCATGTGCAAAATTCAGCATCTTTGCAATACCGTAAACCATCGTATATCCGATGGCGATGATCGCATAAATGCTTCCCAGACTTAATCCGTTAATTAAGTTCGTGATGAAACTGACCATATTCTCACCCCTCGGTCATAAGTTTTTGTACTACCGTACATGAAAATACATTATAGTCATGTAAAATCTTCTGTCAAGCCACTTACTTGGGAAAAAAATCCGCTGCGGAGGGATCCCTTTCGGAATATCCGCAACGGATTTTGCAAAGCTTTTCCAATGTATTTGATTATGCAGCCGTACTTGCCGCTTCGCTCGACGCATCCGTAGTCGTATCATCCATGGATACATATGCGCCGTTCTTGATGACAACGGCCTTCGGATCCTTGTCCGGCTCGCCATCACTTGTCCAGTGAATTGTTCCGGTCAGTCCCTTGACCTCAATCTGGGTCATGCCCTTCTCAAGAGCATTGCAGATATCGGAAATGGACATATCCGGCTTAATCTTCTCTTCTTCAGCCGCTGCCTTAATCGCGTAGACTGCATCATAGGCATCTGCTGCGAACTGGTTCGGAGTTGTGTTATAAGCGGCCTTATAGTTCTTTACGAAGTTCTGTGTCAGATCATCCTTTGCATCTGCCGCGAACGGTGTCAGAAGCATAACGCCCTCTGCCAGCTTCGTATCGAAGTTATCCATATCCAGCATACCGTCAAGACCGTCACATCCGAAGAA
>CAYYEB010000239.1:0-2815 GCA_964470725.1 uncultured Lachnospiraceae bacterium
TTTATTCATTTTCAATTCCTCCAAAATTGATAATAAAATAAGCAGATGGTAATCGTTACATTGGAGGTATAACGAAATGGTTTGCAACCCACTGTCCCATCTACTTATATTTTCTCTTTATATAAATAATTTTTCTCTATGTTTCCATAGAAGTTCAGACTATATCAAAACCCTTTTAATAGGGTTATTCCCATTTCAGGCACTTGCCCTACACTTAGTCGTTGAACCTTCCTCTATTCGAGGCTTGGCTGCTGATTGCCCAATCCTTATAATTTTCAAACATTCACGCTTGATTTTATTTCAAATCTACGTTGTAGTTTATAAGGCTCTAAGGGGTTTCCAGCAATTAGAGAATTTTCGACATATTGTTTCCAATATGAAGCGCATAAATTTACGAACTTTGACTTCTTAATACACACCACATTTCTTGTTTAACTCGTTTTTCATCATCTTTTCTTATGAACTGCAATTTATAATCACAAGGCAAGATAAAATATTTTTGAAAATTCTTTTCAACGTCTTTTAAACATATAAGATGTTTGTGATAAATTCCATCTTTATCAGGATAATCAAGATACATCCCAACAAAAATATCGTTCATGTTATATTTTTTTCTGTATTCTTCCATATAAAACAGTTCATCAGATTCTTCAAAATAAGTCTTTTGACTCGGCTTGAACATGCATTGCAATTCAGGTTGGTCTTTTGCCAATGAGCCATATGTACTAATTAATATCTTTGCATCAATCTTTGTCTTTGTGGTATTTTCATAAGTCATACCAACATTTAAATGTGGTTGATCATCATGGAAATAATCATAGATATAGCAAACCTTTGACTGGATATCTGAATCCCACGTAGTTTCCATAACCATATCTGATTCAGACTTTAACTTTTCTCCAAGAGTAGGAATATGAACATCTTTACCATTAGAAGTTATGCTAACGCCCATTTTTTTTCTATAAAAATCATATGCCGACATTACTTATCACCCACTTCCATTCGTTTAAGCAATGCGCCCGCATCAAACACCAATTTCTTATATTTATAAAAATCGAATTCTTCAGACTTCAAAACATATAAAGCAGATTCCAGAGAATTGATAATTTCTACAAAATCTTTAGGATAGAGCAGTAGTTCATTATATCTTGAAATTTCAAACAATAAATTTTCATGATACTTAACCACATCTATACTGTCAAAATCATCTTTTGTGTTGTTGTCTGTATATAAAACCAACCAAAAGATTTTCTTTCGTAATTTATTTTGATAATATTCAATTTGAGAAGTTTTAAATTCTCCATACTTATGTGAAACAAAATTATCCATTTGTTCCACCATACTCACCAAAATAGTATGTATGGCGTGATAGTTCACGTTCCCATTCACGCTTTAGTTGGTTGAGCCTTTCCATATTCTTTGAATAATTATCTATAAGTTTCTTTTCTTCCTTACCACCAACCATAGTAGCCAAATTTTTCGTGTGTTCTAGCTTTGATGGAAAATAATTTATAACAACACCTTTTGCAAGTATTGTAGTTACAAAATCTTCGTCAAAATAATCATCTACACTATTTGTAAGTGTAAAATCTAATCTCATTATTTCATCATCTAAAACATAACTGGAAAATTTTTTACGAAGAAGCGGAGTAGAAGAAGTATTTCGCAACCATTGACATAGAATGTCATAAAAATCCTGTTCTGTATAGGTTGCTAATTCAAGGTCATTAATCATACTTAATGCTCTTTTGTATATTTGCTCATAACTAATAGAAGGCATGATTCACCTCCTGTTTTATAAGAAATCTTTAATGCACGTATTTAAAATACGGTCAATTGCGATAATCTTTGCTGTTGGTGGATAATTTTCTGCTCTAACCATTGCCATAGCAGTAGTCTTAATAATATCACCGAGCCAAGTAGGAGCGTTCTTTAACAAATTCTCAAATTCGTAATCTGGTAAATCGAAGTATTCTTCTGGATATTCAATACCATCAAAATATTTATAGATATCACCAAGTTCTCTTCCCCATTTTTTTCTAAGGTTTTCATCCATAATGATAAACATAGGCTTTGTGATATATTCTGTTCTTCTTAAAGCTTGTAAATCTCTATACTTCAAATACTCAATATCACCGAAATACTCCCAATGATAAACAGTATTTTTGTCTACACCAACTGCACTCAACTTCCAAGGGGTTACGCTCTTACAAGGAATTTCATCATCAGGATTAAAAGTGATGTGTTCAGATACATTTTCTTTAACAAGAATGCTCTTTGGTAAGTTCTGTTCTTCACTCTTTTTAACCTGTTCGGTTGGTTTTAATTCCTTTCGAGCAATATCAATCATTTCATCAGAAGCCTTCTGCATATGACTTGACACAGAAAAATCTTTGCTTCTTAGAAATGCGATTAATTCTTTCGGAGTAACATTCAACTCCTTTGCTAATTCAAAAATTTTCATCCGTTTTCTCCTAATTAAAATAGGAGAGTAGTTAATAACTACCCTCCGTTTTATACATCAAATTATTAGCCAGTAATTTTAATCTCACCAAATAATTCGTTTACAACAATACCGATACCTTCCTGATATGCAAGTTCTGCATCAACAGTCATATCTTTCTTCAAACCATCCATACCACTTTCGTAATACATTACATCGCCTTCGTTTACTCTCTTGATTGGCTTGAATTCAGGGTCGATAGGAAGAATGTAAATCTTCTTCTGATCATCAGCAGAGAATACATTATCTCTTGTACCAGCTTTATTTACACGAGCAAGTGGTAGACAAACATATCCTTCCCAAGTAGCAAGA
>CAYYEB010000240.1:0-2799 GCA_964470725.1 uncultured Lachnospiraceae bacterium
GCCTTCCAGTGTATGCATGAAAGCCTCGCAGATGACGGTTCCATTTATGTATTCCATGCGGATACGGAGGGGTTAAATTTCAGAAAGGCATTCAAGGATGCAGGCTTTTACCTTTCCGGCTGCTGTATCTGGAAGAAGAATGCGCTAGTTCTTGGACGATCGCCTTATCAGTGGCAGCATGAACCGGTGCTCTACGGTTGGAAACTCAAGGGAAAACATGAGTGGTATTCCGACCGGAAGCAGACAACGATCTGGGAGTATGACAGACCGAAGGCATCGAAAGATCATCCGACAACAAAACCGGTGCAGCTGATGGCGTATCCGATCAGAAATTCGTCCATGACGAATGGTGTGGTGCTGGATCCGTTCCTCGGTTCCGGATCGACACTGATTGCGTGTGAAGAGACAGAACGCATCTGTCGAGGCATTGAACTTGATCCAAAGTTCGTTGATGTAGAAGTCGAACGGTACCGCAGTTACATGTCGGACGCCGGTAAAGAGATGGATGTGTATCTGATCCGCGACGGCCAGAAGCTAACTTATGAAGAAGTAGTTGCGGAAATGCCGAAGGAAGATGAAAGCGACGAATGAATGCAATCATTATAGTAGTCGTCGGCTTTACCGTCCAATACAGGAAAGCAAAATTCAGGGCAGAACTGGGGGATTATGTGGAGCTCCAGTCAGACCTTTTTTGTTACCTGTTTACCGAGCTTTTCCTTATGGTCGATTCGAGAGCCAAGAATATGTTCCCGTCTTTTATTGGGACGGCTATTGAAGAAAAAGAACAAACTAATCGCTTTAAAATGTGCCATATCTTGACTTATCGCTTAAAAATAGATAAAATTAAGGGATAGAAGCAAGAAATAAGCGAAAGGAAAGCGTTAAATGAGATCATTCGACTATTCCAGGCTGGCTCAGGTTAGATGGGACAATGAAATATTGAACTACACAAACCTGATCCATGAATACAAAGGAAAGCAGGATCTGTATATCCGCCAGAAACCGGTTGAACTGGATAAGCTGGTAGAGATTGCCAAGGTACAGAGCGTGGAATCGTCCAACCGTATCGAGGGAATTGTGACCACTTCCACAAGAATTCAGGCTCTGGTGAAGGAGAAGACGACGCCAAAGAATCGTGATGAATATGAAATCGCCGGATACCGGGATGTGCTGAATACGATCCATGAAAGCTACAAGTACATTCCCCTTGAAAGCAGATACATCCTTCAGCTTCACAGGGATCTGATGCAGTATGCTGTCAATAAAGAGGGCGGTGTGTTTAAATCCTCGCAGAACTATCTGCAGGAAACAAGAGAAGACGGGTCGACGTTTATACGTTTTACACCGGCAGCACCATATGAGACGCCCGGCTATATTGATGCCATCTGTGAAAGCTACAGATTGGCGGTAAGCCAGCAGGTGGTAGATCCGTTGCTACTCATCCCTGTGTTTATCACGGATTTTCTCTGCATCCATCCGTTTAGCGATGGAAATGGCCGGATGAGCAGACTGCTGACTCTTTTGCTTCTGTATCAGGCTGGTTACAATGTCGGGAAATATGTCAGTATCGAAAAGCACATTGAGAAGACAAAACCGTCCTACTATGATGCATTGCAGATTGCTTCTCGAGGATGGAATGAAGGGAAGAATGATCCGCTTCCTTTCATCAAATATATGCTTGGCGTGATTCTGGCCTGTTATCGGGAGTTTGAAGAACGTGTCGATGTCCTGAGCAAGCCGGATGATAACGGGAGGGCAATTGTAAAATCAAAAGCTGTTGATATTGTAAGAGCAGCGGTAGAAAGCAGAATAGGAAAGTTTACAAAAGGAGAAATCCTTGCAATATGTCCGACACTCAGCCGTTCATCCGTTGAAGGAGGCCTTCGCGAGATGACCGAAAATGGCGAGATCAAACGATTCGGAAAAGGCAGAGGAACCTATTATCTGCGTTCGGATGCAATCCAGTAATTGCTTAACAATTGCGGAAATCACTTGATTTCTTCGGATTTTAAGCGATTAGAACAACAATTAAGCGTAAATGTGAACCCTGCTGGTCAGTTGATGATCCGCAGGGATTTTTAATGCCCGGATTTGGAAGGAGGTGAAAAGAAAATTGTATTTCTGCCTTACGACTTCCTACCTCACACAGACAACAGCTCATGGACGATCTGGAACAGGAGCGGGCGATCCAGAAATGGATCTAGGAGCGGCAGGTGAAGAAGGATAAGGATACATAAATCCACCAGTTTCTGCCACTCTTATTTGTCGGATTTACACTGTTGATATTGTCTGGCACAAGAGGGATATATGTACCTACCAAAACGAAGGAGGTACATAAACCATGAAGAAAAACTACAACCTTGCAGGACCGGAACGGAAAGCACTGATTAAGAAGATCGAGGAGTTTACCGGGGAAAAATCAAAATACCTTGGGACCCCGACCTATTCGTATCAGGTCGGCGATTTCAATGTCAGCCGGTACGGAGAACTCAGCTGCGAAAGCGAAGCGGATGAAAAAGCGGAGAAGCTGGTAGAGTGGCTGAGAATAGCCGGATTCACACCGGAAGGAGGCGAAACGATGGAGGAAAACAGGAAAGAGGATCAAGTGGAAACTGCAGTTCCGACAGAGGAAGTGGTGGAAGAAACAACCGTTGAAGATCCAACAGCGGATGTGGAAACAGGAACTACTGATGAGGAAGAAGCGGTTGAAACCGAGGCTCCGATGCAGGAACCTGCTACAAGCGTTACGGAAGAGCCACTGGTAACGGAGGAGATTCCTGACAGCAAGGAAGGGCAGCC
>CAYYEB010000241.1:0-2785 GCA_964470725.1 uncultured Lachnospiraceae bacterium
TAGGTGAGTAGCTTAAGATTCGCCGTCCTCCTGCAGCTCTTCCCACTTCGTGTAATCGTCTTCCAGCTGATTTGACACTTCTTCCTGCCGCTTTGACAGTTCCGTCAGCTTTGCCAGATCCGTGCCGATGGACGGATCACTGAGCTGCTTTTCCAACTCATTATTTTCGGTTTCCAGTTTATCAATTTCCTTTTCAAGACGTGCAACGGCATTTGCCCGCTTTCGCTTCTTTGCTTCCTCGGCTTTCTGCGCTTTCCAGTCGAGTTTGGCTTCCGTTTCTTCTCCGGCAGCTTCATCGGAAACTGCGGCATCCCCAAGATGAGCCTTTTCCATATCTTCACGTTTTTCAAGGTAATAATCGTAATTCCCGATGTAATTCAGAAGCTTTTTGTGCGTCAGATCCAGAATTCTGGTCGCAGTACGGTTGATGAAGTAACGGTCATGTGATACGTAGAGTACGGTTCCCTCATAGGAACGGATTGCGCTTTCAAGAACTTCTCTTGAGGTGATGTCCAGATGGTTGGTCGGCTCATCGAGAATCAGAAAGTTGGCGTTAGACAGCATCAGTTTGCACAAAGATACTCTGGCACGCTCACCGCCGCTTAAATCCCCGATGAGCTTAAATACATCGTCATTTGTGAAGAGAAAGGCTGCCAGTGTTGTACGAATCTGCGTATTTGTCAGATCCGGATAATCGTCCGAAATTTCATCAAAGATTGTTTTTGAACTGTCGAGTACATGCATTTCCTGATCGTAATATCCGACGGTCACCTTGGAGCCGTAACTGAATTCACCGGCATCCGCGGGAAGCACATGGTTTAATATCTTCAGAATAGTGGATTTTCCTGTACCGTTATTTCCGATCAGCGCAACATGCTCGCCTTTTTTGATTTCAAAATCAATATCCTGAAACAAAAGATCTCCGTCGAAGGCCTTGGTGAGACCTTTCACCGTCAGGACATCATTGCCGCTTTCGACTCTCGGACGAAGGTTCAGCTTCATATGATCCTGAAGCTCTTCCGGCTTATCCGGCACATCCATTTTTTCCAGCATTTTTTCGCGGCTTTCAGCACGCTTGATGGACTTTTCACGATTAAACTGCTTGAGCTTTGTGATGACATCTTCCTGATGCTTACGTTCCTGTTCAGCCTTCAGATAGGCCGCATATTCAGCCTGCCGCAGCTGCTCCTTTTTCTGACTGAAGGCATCATAGTTGCCGCGGTACATTCGGGCGTGGCCGTTTTCGATTTCAATGACTTTTGTGACGACCTTATTGAGAAAATAGCGATCATGGGAAACGATCAGAACGGCTCCCTTGTAGTTCATAAGATAAGTTTCGAGCCACTCAATGGAATGCATATCCAAATGGTTGGTCGGCTCATCGAGGAGTATGATGTCAGGCGCCGTCAGGAGAAGGCGGCCGAGAGCCACGCGGGTTTTCTGCCCTCCCGATAAAGTGGCCACAGGTTTGGAAAAATCAGATTCCTCAAAACCAAGTCCCTTGAGAACACCGACAACCTCGCTTTTATAGGCATAGCCGTCGGCACGTTCGAATTCTTCGGTCATCCGGGAATAGTTTTTCATTTCGGCCTCCAGGGCATCTCCTTTCAGAGATGCCATCCGGTTTTCGGATTCCCGGATTTTATCGGAAAGCTCGAGAATGTTCTTTTTTACTTCCAGCATCTGCTGATAAATTGTATTTGTACCCTTAAGATCCTGGTGCTGTGCTAGATATCCGATTTTTGCACCGGAGGAGAGAACGGTACTTCCGTCATCAGGGGTCAGTATTCCCATGATGATTTTCAAAAGAGTGGATTTTCCGGCTCCGTTCATGCCGACGAGGGCGGCTTTTTCATGGTCCTCTACGTGAAAGGAAACCCCTTTTAATATTTCCTTTCCGTCAAAAGATTTACATACATTGGAAACGTTTAATATCATAATGTTCTCCTTCAAGGGCATTATAAACGAAAGGCCGAAAAATTGACAAGCCATTGTACCCAATATATAATAAATAAGATTATCTGTTCATGCACCGGCATTTCTGCCGGCGTAGAGGAAACTGCCCGTCAGTTTCTGTCATACACAGCTTGAAAGAGGTATATATGAAACGCATAGTCAGTGCCGCGGAAATGAAGAAATGTGATTCTCACATGATTCATGAAATCGGCGTGCCGTCCCTTGTCCTTATGGAGCGGGCGGCTGATTCCTGTGTGCGTGAAACCCTGAGCAGGTGTCCGGAACTCAGTCCGAAATCCCGGATTCTTTGTGTCTGCGGATCGGGAAATAACGGAGGAGACGGCTTTGCCGCTGCAAGGATCTGCACGGTAAAAGGGTATTCATGCGATGTATGGTTTCTCGGAAATATAAGTCATATGACAGAGGAAACACGCACACAGTATGAGATTTGCCGAAAACTCGGGATTCCTATTTTCACAGAGGATCCCCCGGATCTTGCAGAATACAAAGTAATCTTTGATGCAATTTTCGGAATCGGACTTTCAAGGCCGATAGCGGGGCATTACCTTGAAGCGATCAGGGAGATCAATCGCGTCCGGGATCTGAAGGGACTTTTTGTGACAGCTGTTGACATTCCAAGCGGAATCTCAGCAGACACCGGAGAGGTGATGGGAGAAGCCCTTCGGGCGGATCTTACAGTGACAATGCAGTTTCTGAAACCGGGGCTGCTCCTTCCGCCTGGTACGAAATATGCCGGAAAAACGGTGGATGCGGACATTGGTATTGCGGAAGTTCCTTCGCCACAGCCGATGTTCCTGCCTGAGGAAAG
>CAYYEB010000242.1:0-2783 GCA_964470725.1 uncultured Lachnospiraceae bacterium
TACATTAATATACCCTATTTTCCACTTTTTTCGGCCCCCATTTTCGGACCCCTATCTATCCATAAGCTTCATTTACGATGTGCCTGGACGGCTCTGCCGTGGAGTCGCCTTTTGATCTGGCAGGTTTTTTCCTTGCATGTACTGCACTGAAGAGTCTTGTTTGATCCCTCCCAGAAGCGCTCCGGATGTCTCGCATACTGAATTTCCCAGTGAATCAGTACGATGACAGACATAAAAAACAAACTCCAGCTGAAAAAATTTTTGATAAACAGCATCGGCGTAAACATCATAAAATGTCCCCAGTCATAAATGCGGCAGTTGATACAGCACTTGTTGTGCATAAGAAGAGACTGAAACGGACAATAAAAGAGGATACAGATATAATCGCACAGAAAATAAAAAACTGTCAGCATCAGCAGATCTCCGGCCTTGATAATTCCAAGGAGATAGAGCGCCGCAAAGACTGCATTGAATGTGAGCCAGACAAGTAATACCTTCCAGGCACCGATATTCATTCTCTGCACACGTTCCAGAAGTTCCAGGCGATCGTATTCAATCGGGCGATAAACATTTTCACGGGCTTTTCGCCAGGCCATGGACAGCCGGTTATTCGGGATCAGATGAATAATCATGAGACCCATAAAGAGGGCCCACAGAATGTGAAAGGGCGTAAAATGCAAAAAAAACGGTTCCTGCATAAAGCGGATCAGCCATTTTCGATGGGTGATATAGAGGACGAAAGTGGCAACAAAAATCGCCACCCGAAAACTGAATTTAAATAAATAAAATTTCAGTTCCCGTGTTCTTTGAATCCCCTTTGTCAGCTGCTGCCCGGCAATTTTTGTCGTTTCTTCAAGTTTATCCTGTGCATATTTCTTAAATTTCATAAAGAATACTCCTAAATTGTATTCTACATATAATAGCACAACATCTGAGCCTGGGAGAAGCTCACAGATAGACAAAAAGAGATAAAAGTATAAATGAAGGCATGTCCCTGTTGACAACTGTATATTTCGAAATATACTGTGCAATCAGCAGCTATTGCTACAGCTGCAAAAACAGAATGTGAAAATGAATAAAAGGAGACTTTGTGATGGAGTATACTCAGGAACAGATTCAGGCAGCGTATGCTGAAATTTCGAAGAAGGCAGTTACAAAGGATGGAAGAAAATTTTACATTGTCAAGTATGTACATACAAAACTTGATGAATGGAAAAAGAATATGCTTGTGCATATAGAATATTTACAGGATCAGTTGAAAGCCGGCAACCTGATTGCTTCCGGGCCGGTTGAAACCGGTGTGGAAGATCGGAAGGAAGCGGTCCTGATCATCGCCGCAAAGGATGAGGATGATCTGATGAAGTTTGTAAAAGCAGATCCGTTCTGGAAACTGGGACTGGTAGCTTCGTATACTGTCCAGGAATGGAAACCGCTGTTCAGAAATATTTAAGCGGAGTATCGATTTTTAAAATGCTTCAAAACCGCAGATTCCCTTATAGGGGATCTGCGGTTTTTTATGAGACATATTAGGAAAATATGCAGTATAGGGGTTGACAAAAAGTAATTGTTGCAATATTATCTTACACGGTAAGAGAAATGAAAAAGAGTAACCAAAATATAGTATGAACGGGCATGGGCCCGAAATTTTTTTGAATATTTATCTTAGATGGTAAGATAAAAGAAGGGGGGATAAAATTGAGGTTGCGGCATTTTCTGAAAGACCTTCAAAAGAGAGACTGGATTCTGGCGGGAGTCAGCATACTTTTTATTTTAATCCAGGTATGGATGGATCTGAATCTTCCGGCATATATGAGCCGGATCACATTGCTTCTTCAGACACCGGGGACCGGCATGAGAGAGCTTCTCCATGCGGGAGGCGTGATGCTCTTGTTTGCACTCGGAAGTCTCGTCGCATCCTGTATCACGGCGGTCTGTGTATCGGCGCTTTCGTATTCTTTTGGTGGAAATCTCCGAAGCCGCCTGTTTCATCAGGTGATGCGGTTTTCAATGGCGGAATCGGATCAATTTTCAAATGCAAGTCTTATTACGAGATCAACAAACGATATTACGCAGGTACAGACGTTTCTTGTGATGGGACTTCAGATTATTGTGAAAGCACCGTTGACCGCCATTGGAGCGATCGGAAAGGTCTCCAGTTCGGTCTGGCAATGGACAGCAGTGACGGCAGGCGGTACTGTACTGATTATCGTGTTTGTTTCAGTTTGTGTGGCTCTCATTCTGCCAAAGCAGAAGAAGGCGCAGGAACTGACCGATGAAATGAATCAGATCGCGGATGCAAATCTTACGGGAATAGCAGTGATTCATGCGTATAATGCCGAAAAAACCGCGGAAGAAAAGTTTTCGAAAGCAAATTCCGAGATGACAAAGAATAATCTTTTTGCCATACGGGCAATGGCATTTTTAAGTCCTTCCGTGCAGCTGATTCTGAATGGAATGACGCTTGCAATTTACTGGATCGGAGCAGTTCTCATCGGACAGTCCGGTTCAACGGAGCAGGCAGGATTATTTGCCAGCATGCTGGCCTTTGCGCAGTATGCAACGCAGATTGTCAACGCATTTGTCACACTGACAATGATTTTTACCATGATTCCACGGGCAATGGTGAGTTTTCGGAGAATTGATGATGTCATGGAGACGGAACCTTCCGTAAAGGATAACGGAACGGAAAAAGAGCCTTCGAAAGAGGGAACGGTTGAATTTCGTCATGTAAATTTCTGCTATCCGGGAGAAGAAAAGCCGACATTAAAAGATATTACCTTTTC
>CAYYEB010000243.1:0-2540 GCA_964470725.1 uncultured Lachnospiraceae bacterium
GGAAAGAGTACGATTGAGATCAACCGTGCGGGAATCGCAAGAACCTTCCAGAACATCCGTCTGTTCAAGCAGCTGTCTGTTCTTGATAATGTGAAGATCGGGCTGCATAATCAGTACAAATATTCGACGGCGGCGGCAATCCTGCGCCTGCCCTCCTACTTTAAGACAGAAAAGGCTATGACGGAACGCGCCATGGAACTTCTGAAGGTATTTGATCTTGATAAGGAGGCGGACACGCTTTCCTCCAATCTGCCCTATGGCAGGCAGAGAAAGCTGGAGATTGCAAGAGCCATGGCCACCAATCCGAAACTTCTGCTTCTGGATGAGCCTGCAGCCGGCATGAATCCGAATGAGACGGCCGAACTCATGGATAATATCGCCTATATCCGGAAAAACTTCGGTATCACGATTCTTCTGATCGAGCATGATATGAAACTGGTGTCCGGAATCTGCGAAAAGCTGACGGTTCTGAACTTCGGACGTATCCTGACACAGGGACCGACGAAGGAAGTTCTGGAAAATCCGGAAGTGATCCGGGCATATCTTGGTGATGATGAGTAATCGGAAGGGAGACAGATCAT
Organism: uncultured Lachnospiraceae bacterium; assembly: GCA_964470725.1. GTDB lineage: Bacteria > Bacillota > Clostridia > Lachnospirales > Lachnospiraceae > Chordicoccus. Next base: position 582 of record CAYYEB010000243.1, read on the forward strand.
GGCGGAAATGCTGAAGGTGGAAAACCTGAGTGTCAGATATGGTGTCATTCCGGCTCTCAGATCGATCAATTTTACAGTAAATGAGGGAGAAGTTGTGGCTCTCATCGGCGCGAATGGTGCCGGCAAGACCACAACACTGCATACGATTACGGGCCTTGTGGACAAGGCGGCCGGCAAGGTGTATTTTGAAGGTAAGGATATCACGAAGACACCGCCTCACAAGATTGTGGAACTGGGAATTGCACATGTGCCGGAGGGACGGCGTGTATTTCCGGAGCTGACCGTATACCAGAATCTGATGCTGGGTGCCTATACGAGAAAGGACCCGGTGGAGAAAAAGGAATCCCTGGAGACAGTGTACGGACATTTTCCGCGTCTTAAGGAACGGGAAAAGCAGATGGCAGGTACTCTGTCCGGAGGTGAACAGCAGATGCTGGCCATGGGACGCGCTCTTATGTCAAGACCGAAGCTCATACTGATGGATGAGCCGTCAATGGGACTTTCTCCGATCTTTGTCAATGAGATTTTTTCGATTATCGAAAAGGTTTCAAAGCAGGGGGTGACGGTACTTCTGGTGGAGCAGAACGCAAAGAAGGCGCTGACGATTGCGGATCGCGCATACGTTCTGGAGACCGGACAGATCACAACTTCCGGCAAGGCATCGGATCTTCTCAATGATGATTCGATACGGAAGGCATATCTCGGTGAATAACTGATGTGATGACTTTACAAATGTTGTCATGTTCGTCGGCAAAACATATCCTCCGGCGCTCAAAATCGTTTTGGATTCGCGTCCGGAGGATAGTTTTGTCCGACTCACATTCTTGATGAGGAATTGAACAAAATGAATCAGAAAATTACGATTGCGATTAACCGCGAGTACGGTTCCGGCGGGCGGACGATCGGCGAGATGCTCGCAAAGGATCTCGGTATTCATTATTATGAGAAGGAAATCACGAAGCTTGCCGAAGAGACGTCCGGCATCAGCGAGAATCTGTTTGTGAAGGCATCGGAGGAGTTTAAGGGAAAACCGCTTTTTTCTCCGAACGGCGTCTATGACGGAAAGATTCTTCCCCCGGATGACAAGAATTTTACGTCCCCGAAGAATCTCTTTGCTTTTCAGGCGAAGGCGATCCAGAACCTGAACGAAACAGTTCCCTGCGTCATTGTAGGAAAATGCGCCGGTTATGTGCTCAAGGGGCGCTCCAATGTGGTCCGCGTCTTTGTGCATGCGCCTCAGGAGTACCTGCTGGACCAGGCAAATCTCCGCGTGTCACTTCCTCCGGAAGAACTTGAGAAGTACGTCAACAAGGAAAATAAGCGCCGCGCTGAGTACAATCTGTACTATAGCGGCGAAAAGTGGGATGACGCTCACTATTATGATCTCTGCCTGGATTCCTCCAAGCTCGGTTTTGAAAAATGCGTGGAACTGATCAAGGCATATATGAAGGTCCGCTTTGACGGACTGGAACTGTAAAAAGATATAGAACAGTCTCCGGAAGTGTGAGTGCCGGGGACAGAAAAGGGAGCTGTGAATAACCGTTTTGCGATTGTTTCACAGCCCCTTTTTTGTGTTCAGATAGAGAAAAATATTGGGGAACCGAAAAAATCAGACTGTTCCGGCTGCAGACTATAGGAACGCGTACGAAATCTCACAAGAATTGTGCCGCCTGGAGATCCGGCAACGATTTCATGCCGGTCGGAAGGCGTGCATATAATTCGAAGTGAGATGAGTTAAGCGGACGTGTCGCAGCGGAACAGTCTGATTTTGAGGTTGGAGAATCGCTCCGCTCACATGCGTTCGCGTAGCTTTTTTCCTCAGCCGTTTGCGGGTATGAAAATCGTATAAGTCGACGCGCAGCTTCGTTGCTTCGCAACTCTCACTGCGCTAACCGGCATTCGGAAATCGCTCCGCTCACATGCGTTCGCGTAGCTTTTTTCCTCAGCCGTTTGCGGGTA
>CAYYEB010000243.1:2640-2761 GCA_964470725.1 uncultured Lachnospiraceae bacterium
AACCGGCATTCGGAAATCGCTCCGCTCACATGCGTTCGCGTAGCTTTTTTCCTCATTCCGGTTGTGGTTGCATATGCCAGCATGATTATGCAAGCAAGCTTGCAATCATGCTGTCGCATGC
>CAYYEB010000244.1:0-2753 GCA_964470725.1 uncultured Lachnospiraceae bacterium
CCTTCCTTCATTGCAAGGCCGGACCTGGCAAAAATGGCACCGAAATAGCCCTCCGGAAGCTCCATCGAAAGGCCGGTCGATATCATTTTCGTTTCTCCCGGTGCTATATTCACTGCTTCTTTGATATCCGCATACAGATCATACCCCGCCGCCGATGAGCTGCCGCGTGTCGGCAGCTTTGCCGTATCCGTAAGTTTTTTGATCTTTATTTTCATCCTGCTTTGTCTCCCTACTGCAATCTCCACAATAGTCATACTGAGGTGAGCCGGCAAAAAATATATCCCCCGGACCCGAATCAAAAACGATTTTGAGGGCCGGGGGATATATTTTTTGTTGGCTTACCGTTCCTTATACAATCAGTCTTCCGGTCCGGCCGATGCAACTACCTGACCTACCGTATCCGGAGTATTTTCCTCCTTCGGGCAGTCCTTGATAGAGAAGGAAACTCTTCCCATCTTGTCCTTTCCAAGGCAGATTACACGTACCACATCACCGATCTGAAGGACATCTTCCACACGGTTGATTCTTGTGTTGGCAATCTTGGAAATGTGTACCATTCCTTCCTTGCCCGGTGCAAATTCAAGGAATGCACCAAACTCCTTGATGGAAACAACCTTTCCTGTAAGGATCTGTCCCTTATGGAATTCGGAAACAATGATTTCGATTGCTTTCTTTGCCTTCTCCATCTGTTCCTTGTCCGTACCGCTGATGGAGACAGCGCCGTCGTCATCAATATCGATCTGCACGCCATAGGTATCGATCAGAGCATTGATTGTCTTTCCTCTCTGTCCGACAACTTCACCGATCTTCTCCGGATCAATCTTCATCTGGATAATCTTCGGCGCATACTTCGAAACTTCCTTGCGAGGCTTTGCAATGACTTTCTCCATCACATTTGTCAGGATATACTCTCTTGCCTCATGGGCCTGGCGGATTGCCTTCTCCACGATTTCCCTTGTCAGACCATGGATCTTAATGTCCATCTGAATGGCAGTGATTCCATCATGTGTTCCGGCTACCTTGAAGTCCATATCTCCAAAGAAATCCTCAAGTCCCTGAATATCTGTCAGAACAATATAATCATCATCCGTATCTCCGGTTACCAGACCGCAGGAGATTCCGGCAACATCTTTCTTAATCGGAACACCGGCTGCCATAAGCGCCATGGAAGAAGCGCAGATAGAAGCCTGGGATGTGGATCCGTTGGATTCGAATGTCTCGGATACGGCACGAATCGCGTACGGGAATTCCTCCTCTGACGGAAGTACCGGTACAAGAGCTCTTTCCGCAAGTGCTCCATGACCGATCTCACGACGTCCCGGTCCTCTGGACGGCTTTGTCTCACCTACAGAATAGGACGGGAAATTATACTGATGGATGTATCTCTTCTTTGTAATATACGGATCCAGGCCTTCCACCTTCTGTGCGTCGGAAAGCGGAGCCAGTGTGACCACATCACAGATCTGCGTCTGTCCTCTTGTAAACATTGCAGAACCATGTGCTCTCGGGATCAGATCGATCTCAGCCGCAAGCGGACGGATCTCCTTGATCTGACGTCCGTCAGGTCTCTTATGATCCTTAAGGATCATCTTACGAACGGTCTTCTTTTCATACTGATAGAGTGCATCATCAATAGCTGCCATCCACTCTTCGTTGTCGCCGTACTTCTCTTCAAACTTTGCACGAACCTCCGCCACGTTGTTCTCACGTGTCTGTTTGTCATCCGTAAAGACAACTTTTTCCATCTCTTCCGGCGGGCAGACTTCGCGAAGTGCAGCATCTACTTCAGCCGGAACACCGAAATGCTGATACTCATGCTTCGGCTTTCCGCATTCCTTCACGATCCGGTCGAAGAATTCAATAATCTTCTTGTTCTGTTCATCACAGACATAGATCGCTTCAATCATCTGATCATCTGTCAGCTCATTTGCTCCGGCTTCGATCATAATGACCTTATCACGTGTGGAAGCCACGGTCAGTGCAAGATCAGATTTGGATTTCTGCTCATATCCCGGATTGATAATCCATTTTCCATCGATGAGGCCGAGCTGTGTCATTGCGCACGGTCCGTCAAACGGAATATCCGAAATGGATGTCGCCAATGAAGATCCAAGCATAGCCGGAATCTCCGGATCACATTCCGGATCCACGGACATAACCATGTTGTTCAGTGTGACATCATTTCGATAATCCTTCGGGAAAAGCGGACGCATCGGACGGTCAATCACACGGCTTGTCAGAATTGCATGTGTGGAAGCCTTTCCCTCTCTTTTGTTGAATCCTCCCGGGAACTTTCCGACTGCATACATCTTCTCGTCAAAGTCTACTGAAAGAGGAAAGAAATCCACTCCCTCTCTCGGCTGCTTGGATGCCGTTGCCGTGGACAGGACAACCGTGTCTCCATAGTGCATGAAGCAGGCACCATTGGCCTGTTTTGCAACTCTTCCGATATCCACCGTAAGAGTTCTGCCGCCGATTTCCATTGAATAACTTTTGTAATCTCCCATTCTTCTCCTTCTGCCCGATTGGGCTTTTGCCTGTACAGCAAAGCGGGGGCAGGTTTTTCCTGCCCCCGTTTTCCACGATTATTTTCTGAGTCCGAGCTTCTCAATCAGAGCACGATATCTGTCAATATCCTTATTCTTAAGATATCCGAGAAGATTTCTTCTCTGGCCAACCATCTTCAGAAGACCACGTCTGGAATGATGATCCTTCTGATTCTTCTTCAGATGCTCTGTCAGCTCATTGATACG
>CAYYEB010000245.1:0-2737 GCA_964470725.1 uncultured Lachnospiraceae bacterium
CATATGCGGTCAGGTAAGAGTTGATATTATTCAGCGTTTTTTCACTCACTCGGGCACCGTTCATCTTTACGACACGCACTTCATTCGGATGAAAGATCTGATGTGCATTTCTTTTCAGATTCTTCAACAGAAGCAGAAGACGCACGTTCTTGATACCGCCTCCCGTTGATCCCGCGCAGGCCCCGTCGAACATCAAAAAAAGCAGTATCGCCTTTGAAAAACTCGGCCAGAGATTAAAATCTGTCGTTGCATACCCCGTGGTGGTAATAATGGACGCCACGGTAAATGCGGAATGCCGGATTGTCGCACTCATGTGTGTTGTATCCGCAGTCTTTCCGAACACATTGATCACGATGAGAACGATACTGATCAGAACAACGGAAAGATAAAGGCGAAGCTCCTCATCCTTTAAGGCCGCCCCGATCTTCTTCATGATTATCAGATAGTAGAGGCCGAAGTTCACGCCAAACAGCAGCATGAAAATGGTTGTTACCCACTGCGCAAACGGCGTATATGTCGCGCATCCGCTGTTCAGAACCGAAAATCCTCCGGTGCCGGCCGTGCCGTATGCAATACAGAACGCATCAAATACCGGCATTTTTCCGATCAGCAGGAAGATAATATCCAGAGCCGTCAGTACAACATACATCATATAAAGGATGCTGGCCGAATCCCGCATCCTCGGAACCATCTTATTTACTTCAGGTCCCGGACTTTCCGCCCTCAGAATGTGCAGTGTAAAACCGTTGTTATTTCCCGTAACCGGCACAATTGCAAGGAAGAAGACAAGTATTCCCATGCCCCCGACCCAATGACTGAAGGATCGCCAGTACAGGATCCCCTTTCCGAGCGCCTCCACATCCGGCGCAACTGACGCACCTGTGGTGGTAAATCCGGATACAATTTCAAAGAACGCGTCAAAGAAGTTCGGGATTCTTCCGGATACGAAAAACGGAAGGCATCCCACAAGTGACATCACAACCCACGCAAGTCCGGTCGAAAACATGCCTTCTCGGGCATAAAAATGACGATCTGCGTTTCGTGTCAGAAGCCAGCCGATAAATCCGACAATAAATGCCACCCCAATGGCAACCACGAACCCATTGATTGCCTCCGGATCATGTGTAGCAATGGAAATGAACAGCGGCGGAATCATCAGAATCGACTCAATTAAGAGAATCCATGACTGAATTCTCAAAATCATCTTAAAATTCATAGTATTTCATCTACTCCTGTTACGCAAAACCTTTATGAAAAATCCACATGCAGCCCTATTGCTTCGCAGAACATCTTTATTCCAAAAAGATATCATTCAGCTGCTGGATAATGGTATTTTCACTCGTAACCACGACAATCCGGTCTCCCGGCTGGAATGTTGTATCACCATTCGGGAAGATAATATTTCTGCCGCGTGTAATTGACGCAATCAGAACATTCCTCTTCAGATGAATGTCTCTCAGCGGTTCATCGATATGTTTTGTCTCCGGTTTTGCAATAAATTCGATAGCTTCCGCCTGTCCGTCCGCAATGGAATGTACCGTCACTGCTGCACCGGACTTATTCTTCATCGCGCGAACGTAACGGGTAATTGTATTGCAGCACAGCTCCTTCGGGCTCACGATCGAGCCCACAGGAAGTTTTGTCAGAATCTGCAGGTTCTCAGCGCGGCCGAGTTTTGTAATCACCTGCGGAACCTTGAAATTATTGGCATAAATAGAAAGAATGACGTTGAGTTCATCCATCCCTGTCATCGCAATCAGCGCATCACAGTCACAGATTTCTTCCCGTTCCATGACATTCTGTGTGGAAACATCCCCCTGTACAATGCAGGCTCCGGGCAGCAGGTCGGCCAGTTCTTCACATCGTTCCGGATCCTTTTCAATGATTTTGACAGAAATTCCTTCCTTTAAAAGAAGCTGTGTCAGGTAATAGCAGATCCTGCCTCCTCCTGCGATTGTCACATTGCGAATTCTCCTGGTTGTAATCTTCAGGTTCTTTAAGAGAAGACTCAGATTCTTTGAAGAAGCCGTCACAAAGATGCGATCTCCGTCACGCAGCACAAAATCACCCGACGGAGCCGCCGACTTCCCGTCACGCAGCACCGTGCAGACCAGCACCTGGCAATGCGTAATTGAAGTCATCCGGTTCAGCGGCTCATTGCAGAGCGGACTATCCTTATTGACCCTGAGTTCCACGATCTCCACCATGCCATTGGCGAACTTATCTCGCTTCAGAAATCCCGGGTAGCGCAGAAGACGGTCTATCTCGCGTGCCGTCTGCCGTTCCGGATTCACTGTAAGCGAAAGCGCAAACTGACGCCGCATGGAATAGGTAGACTCCGCATATTCCGGTTTTCTGATTCTTGCAATCGTCCTCAGCTTCGGATTCATTCCGTGTGCCGTCATGCAGCAGAGCAGATTGACCTCGTCCTGACCGGTCGATGTGATCAGAAGGTCCGCATCCTCGATTCCGGCACTTCTTAACACTTCCATGGATGCACAGTTTCCCTGAACAGACATGACGTCATAATGTTCAATGGTCTGTTCCAGCGCATCCGGGTTACTGTCGATGAGGGTCATATCATGCCCCTCCGCCTGCAGCTGTTTTGTCAGCATTGATCCGACTTTTCCGTCACCGGCAATAATAATTCTCATTTTCCTTACTCCATTACCTGTGCCACACACATCATGCAAGCAGCCATCGTGCTCAGCCGTTTGCAACCGACACGTATAAGTCT
>CAYYEB010000246.1:0-2715 GCA_964470725.1 uncultured Lachnospiraceae bacterium
AAAGACTGTGGATAAATTTCATAAAATACTGCATCATTGAGCCACTTTGGCATAGCCAGGTCCTCCTTTTATATATAAATGAAAATTTCTATTCGTTTTTATCTTGTCATGTGCGCCGGCAACACATATCTGTCGGCTCACATTCGTAAGCACTTCATTTACAGCTCGGCAACTACAGCCTGATAACTTCCAAGCGTGATGTTGTCATCATCATACTTCACATCCGCCGTATTGCTTAAAAGCACCTTCTTGATCGGTGACGGCAGCGGGAATGTGCGTGTCCCGTTCTGATAGTTTGCAATCACCAGGATTGTCTGCTCCCCGGTCCTGCGAAGGTAGGCAAAGCAGTTGTGTCTATCCTCCAGATAAGGAATAAAGTCGCCATATACAAAGGTGTTCTGGTATTCTTCACTCTTCCTCAGCTTGACGAGCTTCTGATAGTAGCGGAAGACCGAATCCGGATCTTTCTCCTCGTCTGCAAGGTTGATTTCCTTATAGTTCGGGTTGAGGCGAAGCCATGGTTTCCCTGTCGTAAAGCCTGCATTTTCCGATGTATTCCACTGGAACGGAGTACGGGCATTGTCGCGTCCGTATTTCTCTACCATATGGAGTGCATCTTTTTCCGAAACTCCGGCAGCCAGGGCCACCTTGTACGAATCGATTGAGGAAATGTCATCCACCTCATCGATGGAATTGAGTTTCAGATTTTCCATGCCGAGTTCCTGCCCCTGATAGATCCACGGCAGTCCTTTGACCAGGAAATACACCGTCGCAAGCATTTTCTTGCTCGTCGGATTCTGATCGCCTTCCGGAATATATCTGGACACGCCCCGCGGTTCATCATGATTTTCAATGATGTTGGACACAAATCCAATCGGATCATAGGTTCTCTGGGCCTCAAATACGCATCTCTTATAATCGTCCGGCGTGATGTCGCGGTTTTCCTGCCAGCCCTTCTGGCTCTGTCCAAAGATATTTGCCGTAAAATCATACATGGAGCTGAAGTATCCGTTTTCTCCGATAAAGTCCGGAATTTCCTTCGGATCCACATCAAAGACTTCTCCCACCGTAAATGCGTTGTGCGGTTTGAAACAGCGGTCACGCATCTCACCCAGGAATTCTCCGATTCCGTGCGCATCATGCAGCTGACGGGTACAGGAGACCATGCCGTCATCGCGGTCCGCCGGATAGCTGCGGAACGGAAGAGCCTTCTTGATATTGATGATCGCATCGAGTCGGAATCCGTCGAGGCCCTTGTCAAGCCACCAGTTGATCATTTTGTAGATGTCTTCCCGAAGCTCCGGGTTTTCCCAGTTCAGATCCGGCTGCTTTTTGTGGAAAACATGCAGATAATAGTAGTCCTCATGTCCCGGAAGTTTCTCCCAGACCGATCCGCCGAAATAAGATCTCCAGTTGCAGAGTGTCTTCGGATCGCTCGTATGCTCCAGGTAAAAATACTTTCCGTATTTTCCTTCCGGATCCTCACATGCCTTTTTGAACCATTCATGCTCATCCGAGCAATGGTTGACGACCAGATCCATCAGGATATGAAGGCCACGCTTATGCGCCTCTTCCAGAAGTTCATCCATGTCATCCATCGTTCCGAAACGCGGATCGATATTATAATAATCGGCGATATCATACCCCTGATCCGCAAGCGGAGACACATAAATCGGGGACAGCCAGATGATATCCACTCCCAGCTCCTTCAGATAATCCAGCTTGGAAATAATTCCCCTGAGATCTCCGATTCCATCTCCATTTGAATCGCAGAAGCTCTTCGGATAAATCTGATACGCTACCTTATTGTGCCACCATTGCTTTTCCATATATGCAAATCCTTTCCTTTTACTTTTCTCTCTGATTCCGGTACTCAAGCGGCTTTTTTCCAGTGTAACGTTTGAACGTGTCAATAAAATGGCCGACATTCCCGAAGCCGCATTGCTCCGCAATCTCCAGCACCGATTCATTCGTATTCGTAAGAAGTCTTGATGCCTGACGAATCCGCACTTCATTGATATATTCCACCGGAGTCTTTCCGACTGTCTTCTTAAAGAAACGGCTGAAGTACTGCTCATTGAAATTCATCAGATCCGCAAGCTGACCGATATAAATCTTTTCGGAATAATGCTTTCGGATGTAAGTAATCACATCTTTCAGCGCCTCTGCTCTCGAATTGCGGGAATGGGACGAGGTTCCGAGCATGTGATAGCGGGAAAGTTCCGCAATGAGCATCATCATCAGTGACTTTACCGCAAGCTGAGAGTCCGGCCTGGACACGTTATACTGATCTTCATGCACATCCATTTCTTCACGGAAAATCTTTTCGATCATCTCATATGCATTCCAAAACGAAGCATACACCGGCATTTCATGGGAAATGCACCGTGGAAGAGACAGATCATGGGACATCAAAGGAGCAATCAGGCCATTTTCCGCCGCATCCATATTTCTTGTGGACAAAATGGACGGATGAAACAAAAGTGCTGACTCATGAAAAGTTCCTCTGGCCGTAATGCTGTGCAGCATGCCGCTTTCCACAATGCAGAAGCAGTCTTCCTCGATTGTAAACGGTTCCATATTGATATCGAGCCGAAAGGTTCCCTCCTTAAAATGGAGGATTTCGATGGCCTCATGCCAATGCATTTTCGACTCAAAGACCGTTCCTTCCGGCAGTTTGTCCGAATCCGCAAAATACATCGAGCTTGGAAACGC
>CAYYEB010000247.1:0-2694 GCA_964470725.1 uncultured Lachnospiraceae bacterium
GGATCCTAACCGATTGTGAATTCTTAAACACAGTGATACCAGAGGAGTGGCAATGTCAAACAAATTTACTGACAGGCAACATAAAAGTTTTATAAACATTGTTGCTGAGCCATTGGCAGACTCGATGTTGTATGGAGAAACTTCATAAGATTATGCTATTTTGTGAGAACGTAAAAATAGGAACAGTTCTATCTCCTCCATAGGCAGTGTTGCCACATCTGGGGGTTCCGTTATGGAGGGCTTATTATATGAAATATTTTCCAGAGGTGGTACAGGCTATCGCAGATGAAGATAAGATCGTTTTTACTTATTTTTCCGATGGTAGAATTACTCAGTTTGATATGAAGCCTCTAATAGAGAAGGGTGATATTTTCAAAAAGCTTGAAGATAATAACTTCTTTTCAAATCGACCCACGGTAATGAATGGTACTGCAGCATGGGATTTGTCTGGGCATCATGATCCGACAAATTGTATAGATATTGATCCGTTAACTCTAGCTTAGATGTGCAGGATGCTGATCGGATCTTTTCTTCGATAATAGAAGAACTGAATCTGGAAGATGATGACGGCCGCGACAAGTATGAATATGTGACGGATGCCGCAAAGAAGTATTGCGGCATTCGGGTCGACTGAAATGTTCTGGACCTCGACGAAAAAGTGAAGCAGGGCTCATGGCGAGATAGGAGAAAGGAATATTTCTGAATACGCTGTGAAGGCCACAGAAAAAGGATGAATAAGAAAATGAATCAACATTTGAACGAAATACAGATACAAGCTCGATAAATCGTAATCAGTTTCAGCTAAAAGAGGATGAAATGGAGCAGACCAAAAACAGAAAAAAGCATGGTATAGGCTGGAAAATACTGGTGACTCTATTGGTTCTGGTGATTGCGCTTGCAGCAGTCTTCGGCCTTTATGTAAGTCAGTATTATCATGCGGGAGAACAGGCGAAAAGCTATATCAATAATGATGAATCTATTCCCTTCAAATATACAGACAAAAAGGTCAATGTTGTACATGAGAAGAACGATTGGCTCTTTGACGGCCCCGGAAAAGGTACGGCCATTATCTTTTATCCGGGTGCCAAGGTAGAAACAGAAGCCTATGCACCGATTCTGTATCTGACCGCGCAGCTCGGATACGACTGCTTTTTGGTAGATATGCCTTTTCACCTTGCCATGTTCGGAATGGACAGAGCAGAAAATGTGATGTCAGACCACCCGGATTATAGTCATTGGTATATGGCAGGTCACTCACTGGGCGGCGCAATGGCCGGAAATTATGCAGCAGAGCATCTGGATGAGTTCGATGGAGTCATTTTCCTGGCTGCTTATCCGACAAAAAGTCTTAAAAAGGATGGATTTACAGTACTCAGTATATACGGATCTGAGGATGGTGTCCTGAACCGAAATCACTATAAGAAGAGTCTGTCTCTCATGCCGGAGAATTTCAAAGAAATTGTGATCGACGGTGGAAATCACGGCCAGTTTGGTGATTATGGCTTCCAGAAGGGTGACGGAAAGGCCGGAATTAGCGCAGAAAAACAATGGCAGCAGACGGCGGAAGCAATAGTAAAAAACCTATTTATGGAGAAATGAAATGCTTAATGCAAGAACAGCTGCGTATGTGCGGGCGGTGGCGGAAGAGGGAAGCTTTTCTAAAGCGGCAGAAAAACTTTATATTACACAACCATCTCTGTCGGAAAACATCCTCAAAGCGGAAAAAGAGTATGGCGTGCAGTTTTTTAACAGAAAGACAACACCGGTTGTACTGACGTACGCGGGAGAAATTTTTCTGAAAGCAGCAGACCAGATCGAACGGCTTGATGAACAGATGATGCTCCAGCTCGGAGATATCAAAAACAATGCGACCGGACGCATTATAGTCGGTGAGTCCCCGACTATGAGTTCGGCATTTATCCCAACTCTTTTCAGGGCTTTCCATAAAAAATATCCGGATGTGCAGCTTTCCCTGAGAGAAGGATCGAATCCGGAGCTTATCGAGGATGTGAAGCGCGGACGCACAGATCTGGCTTTCGTATCCTATGATCCGCCGGGATTTGCGTCCATTCCGGTTGTAAACCGGGAACTTTTGATGGCGCGCGCCCTTACAGATGGAGAAAAGGCGGAACCGGTGCGGAACATCGAATGGCAACGGCTGGAGGGAGAGCCGTTTATTCTTCTGACAGAAGGACGCGAGATACGAAATCTCGCGGATGATCTCTTTCGTCGCAGCAGTTTCCGGCCGAAGGTTTCTTATGTGACAAAAAGCTATACGCTTGCACTGCGTATGGCGGAGGCGGGCCTCGGCTGGACCTTTGTTGTAAATACGGGTGATCATAATATGAGTCGTCGGCTGCAGTACTTCCGCGCCGAGGGAATCGAGGAGAGCTATCAAGTCCGGCTGGTGTATCGGAAAGACAGTTACATCTCCAAACCTCTGCAGTATTTTATGGATCTGGCACGGCAGGTGGACCAGGGGGTCTTATAATCTGGCACCGGGTATCAGCACGGCAGAGCATGAAGATTATTTATCGTGGTTCTTCAGCAGATATCCTCGTGCGGCATTGAAAACAGAGAACTTGGTTCCATGTCGATGACTCCCTATCTGTGGGAAGAAAAGTAAATCTTCACTGGAAAATCGATGGCAGGTTACCTTAAAAAAGCCTGGAGAGCCGCCCCGCACATCGGTCG
>CAYYEB010000248.1:0-2683 GCA_964470725.1 uncultured Lachnospiraceae bacterium
TCTGCCAATTTACTTCATGGACTTTTCTCACAGCCCTATCCCATCCAGATCCGTGACAACGCTGCTGTCCGGGTCACGCTTAGCCCGCCGCATCAGGCGTTCGGCACGAAGAATGATCTTGTCCACCGTATCGTTTGGCTGGGCTTCCGTGACGCCGATCGAAATCTTCGGATGAACCCGCTCGCCGTGAATTACAATCTCAGTTGACTCCACAAGTTCCCGGAATTTCTCTCCGATGCGCTTTAGGTCCTTCATCTGTCCGAACATATAAATGCCGACGAAACGGCCTCCCTCAAGGTGGCCGACCAGATCGCTTTTTCCCACATGTTTCTGAAGTGTCTGTCCGATCAGCTTCAGGAGCTGATCTCCATAGGCCTGTCCGTATTTATCATTGAAATCTCCAAGCTTGTCAATATCAGCAAACAGAATTGCGCAATTGTGGCCGAACATCAGGTATTCGGAATACTTATAGCTCAGAAAATTCCGGATATATTCCGCATTGGGAAGGCCTGTCAGTTTATCGTGCATAAGTTCATAAGAAAGTGTTGAAATTGTGCCGTCATCATAGATTTCCGAAGAAATGCGCTCGAAAAGTTCCGCAACGGCAACGACTCTCCCCATCTCCCGGATCGGAATGAACTGTGTCCGAATGGGCACTCTGTACCCGTCCTTATGGCGCACGGTCACACGCTCCACACGCTCTCTTCCTGTCACAGCCGTTTCAATCAGCGGGCAGTTCAATTCGCACAAAGGTCTTCCCGAGCTGTCGATGTGCTTCAGCAGCGTCTCCTGGCAATGCCGGCCCAGAATTTCATGCCTGCTGTAGCCCGTGATCTGTTCCGCTGCCGGATTCCAATATACAATTGTGCGATCTGGTGTGACGATGTAGATTCCCTTCTGGGAATGTTCGAGAACGGCCTTGTACGCATTTTCCAGGTTCATACCAATAGATTCTCCACTTCATATTCACGGGCAAAAAATCTCCCGGCGCTCCAAATCATTTCTGATTCGTGCCCGGGAGATATTATTTCCGGCTCACGTTCAGATTGGGGTTCTGCTATTTAGCATTATATACCAAAAACGTTTCCGGAAATGCGTTATTTTCTCAATTATTACAATTTCTTTTGTAAATTGCCAAAAGTCCCATCAGCTGCAGATTCGGTTCATAGATGACGTCTCCCGAAATCCAGGGGAGAACAAGTTTTCCAAGACCTCCCGTGATAACTGCCTTAAGAGACGGGCAATTCCACTCTTTTCGAATTCTTTCCAGGACGCCCTCCATCATGATGCCGGTCGCCGCCACAGTTCCGTTCAGCATGCAGGACACTGTATCATTTCCCAAAAGAGTATCCGTTGCCTCCGCCTTCAGCTGAGGAAGTGTCGCCGTATGCTCCGCCAAGGAATTCAGTGACAGCTGGAGACCCGGAGTGATCATTCCTCCGGCAAAAACTCTGTCATTTTTCACAACCGAAAGAGTCGTACACGTTCCGAGATCATACACCGCTGCCGGTGTTCCGTAAAACTCCACCGCTGCCGCCATATCCACGATGCGGTCAATCCCGAGACTTGCCAGATCATAGTCGGACATTTTTATTCCGACATCAAGGTTCCGGCTCATCACAAACGTCTTCTTCCCGGTCATATTTTCCAATGCGAACACAACAACCTGATTCATCTCCGGGACCACCGAGGATAAAATAGAGCCGTCGAAACCATCCATGGGAATCTGATGTTTCTGAAACGACTGGCGCAGCTCGCGTACCAGTGTCTGCACCGTCCATTTGATGTGGGTTTCGACCCTGTCCAGAAATTCGAGCCGGTCATGATTCCAGCAACCGAATACAATATTGGAATTTCCGATGTCAGCTGTAATCACCCGTCCCATACTCAGTTCCTCTGAAGTGCCTTTGCCAGAATCAGTCCCACCGTTCCTGCGATCACCAGGCAGACCACGGCTTCAATCAGTCCCTGCACTCCGACAAGTGCGATGATAAATGCAAACGGGTTGGCCACGCCAAGCTTCTGTACCAGCCCCTGAATATAATCTGTATGATAGAAAAACAGGACCAGACTCCCCATGAAGAAGACTGTGTTCAGAACCGGGGCCGAAACAGCTCCGATATAATAAGATGCAGTTCTCAGAGGACGAATGGAATGCAGTCCCTTGAAAATAAGCCCGGACAGAAGTCCCATCAGCATTCTGGCGATAACTGCCGTCACAAAAACGCCAAACGGATTGATCGTAAATAAGGTCGATAAAAGACCGCTTGTTCCGGTTAATGCATTGATAAAACTTGTGATACCGAAGACGGTTCCGCAGATCAGACTTCCTGTCGGTCCGACCATCATTCCGGCGATGGCCACCGGTACCGTTACCAGTGAAATGCTCAAGAAAGGTGTGCGAATCGTGCCGAGAGGCGTCAGCCCCATAATCAGCGTGATCGCGATCAGTAGTGCATTTTCCACGAGCGTCCGCGTCTTTCTGGATGTCTGCATTTTGTCAGACTCCCGCGTACGGGCATAAGATGTGTTTTTCATTTGTTTTCTCCTTTGCTGCTGTTCCATGATTGGATATAGCGCCTTAACAAATATACTCATATTAAGGGAATTTTTCAACTCTTCCCGCAACTTTGTCAGCGAAAAACGTCCTCCGCTTTACTGCAATTTCGCGTTTTGCTATACT
>CAYYEB010000249.1:0-2680 GCA_964470725.1 uncultured Lachnospiraceae bacterium
TCTTTCAGCAGCCCCTGCCCGGTACAAATGCCGTGATGTCCGTCCGTAAATTTTTCGGTGTGACCGATGGCGCCTATCTGCAGACTTCCCGGGAAATGGATATGCCGGATGAACAGGATGCCTCCCGGGATCGCCTGACACATATCATGGGACGCTTTGAAACGGATGCCGGAACTTATTATCAGAAAATGCTGGATAATGCCCACTCCTACGTCGGAGCTTCCGAAAAACGCATGTCGCCGCTGACGGAAAATTTTCTGAAAAGCTTTGAATATACCAGAATCGCCGATACACGCCTGCGCAATTACCTGAGGCTTAAATCGCTTTTGCAAAAGAAAAATCCGATCGAGAAACTTCTTCGTATCCCGGATGTGGGCCCTTTCTGCTATCCGTTTTATGCTGAACACGGAGAGGAAATCAGAAAATCCCTTGCCGAAGAAAAGATCTTTGTTCCGACCTACTGGACTAATGTCATCCGCAGCATGCCTGAAGACTCCATTGAATACAAGTATGCCAAAAATATCCTTGCTCTTCCCTGTGATCAAAGATATACGGAAGAAGATATGAAGACAGTTGCCGATGCGGTCATCCGGATCTGCAGTCAGTAAAGGGACCCTCTCACATGAAAACACTGATGATACTCGGAGCCCTGGAGGAATTTGTTCCCTTAGTAAGGCTCGCAAAAGAAAATCACATACGAACCGTTGTCGTCGACGGAAACGCCGGCGCTCCCGCCAAGCAGATCGCAGATGCCGCTTACGATGAAAATATCCGCGACACCTCCGCCTGCGCGGCAATTGCAGAAAAAGAGCATGTCGATGCCATCACAACGGCCTATTCCGATCTTCTTCTCGAATGTATGGTGAAAATTGCAGATAAGGCAGGTCTTCCCTGTCATCTGCAGCCGGAACAGCTTCCTTATTACAGAGATAAGGATGTCATCAACAGAACCTGTAAAAAACTCGGCATACCGACTCCGGGAAGCGTCCTGCTCCATGAGGGATTTTCAGATAAAGAGCTTTACGGTCTGCAGTTTCCAATGGTCTTAAAGCCTTTGGATATGTACGGTTCCCGGGGACTTGTGATCGTGCACAACATTGAGGAAATCCGGAAAGAATTTGCCTATTCCTGCAGTACCTCAAAGCGAAAAGAGGTTCTGGCGGAGGAATACGATCCGGATTATGAATTTAACATTCAGTGCTGGGTTCATCAGAGAAAAGTTCATGTGCTCGGACTGGCAGACCGGGAAAAGACCTTTTTCGATGTTGCGTCCATCCCCCTCAGTACCCGGAATATCTATCCTTCCCGTCTCATCGGGCATGTCTTTGATGAGGCCAAAGAGATTCTGACCAGTTACATCCGATTTACCGGGCAGACGGAAGGCCCGCTTTCCATGCAATTTTTCTGGGGACCGAAGCGTGGCCTTATGGTCGGTGAAATTGCAGCAAGATTTCTTGGCTATGAACACGAGCTTATCCGCTATGCCGACGATCTCGGCATCGAAGATCTCCTGCTTGCGGCAGCTGTCTTCCCCGACAGGGTAGATGAACTGCTTTCCGGATGCAATCCCTTCGGCAGCCGCGCTGCAGCTGTGCTTTACCTGCACGCAAGGGACGGCATTCTCTTTGATGAAGAGAAGGTTCTTGCCGCCTCAAAACGTTCGGATGTAAAATACAGTCAGCTTTTTTATCAGAAGGGTGACCGGATCGGCAATCCGGAAAATCAGCCCTATTTTGCACGTTTTGATTTAGTGGCAGATACACGTGCGGAAATTGACGAGCGGACACGGGATATTCTCTCGGTGCTGTCCGCAACCGATGAGAACGGACAGGAACTGCTCCTTAAGGGGGAGATTCCCTCATACAGGGGCCTTACGGATACAGTTTAAAGTTGACGGGCCTCGGATTCCGGCCTGTATGCCATACATTGGGCACTATGATGCTTTTAGCAAAGGACAATTATGATCGATTTTAATGTCCCGCCATTTACCGGGAAAGAGTTTACTTATATGAAAAAGGCCGTCGAAAACCGCAAAATCTGCGGTGACGGTGAATTTACGAAAAAAGATGAAGAGTATCTCAACAGACGGTTCGGATTTGCCGCATCCTATCTTACGACATCCGGAACGGCAGCTCTTGAAATGGCGGCTCTTCTCACCGGAATCAAGCCCGGCGAAGAAGTGATTCTGCCCTCCTATACATTCTGTTCAACTGCAGATGCCTTTGTGCAAAGAGGTGCTTCTTTAGTATTTGTCGACATTCGGCCGGATACGATGAATATCGATGAGCAGAAAATTGAAGATGCCATCACGGATAAGACAAGGGTCATTGCCACCGTCGATTATGCCGGTGTTGCCTGTGAAATGGATACCATCCGCGACATTGCCGCACGCCACAACTTAAAGATTGTGGAAGATGCGGCACAAGCCGTGGGATCTTACTATAAGGGAACTCCCTGCGGTCTCCTTGGAGATTTCGGATGCTTTTCATTTCACGAAACAAAGAATTATTCCATGGGCGAAGGCGGCGCCATTGTTCTTCCGACACTTGAGATGCGGGATCAGGCGGAAATCTACCGTGAAAAGGGTACGGACCGCAGCAAGTTCTTCCGCGGTCAGGTAGACAAGTACACCTGGAGAGATTACGGCTCCTCCTATCTCCCAAGCGACCTCAATGCCGCC
>CAYYEB010000250.1:0-2672 GCA_964470725.1 uncultured Lachnospiraceae bacterium
ATTCCTGAATCGTATCGATGAGATCCTGGTATTCCATACTCTGACAGAGACGGAAATCGAAAAGGCGCATCCGGATGTGTTCAATGTTCTCCTGCAGGTGCTCGATGAGGGACATATCACGGATTCTCATGGCCGAAAGGTGGATTTCAAGAATACCTGTATTATCATGACATCAAATGCCGGTGCGCAGGCGATTGTGGAACCGAAGCATCTGGGATTCCAGGCGCAGAAGAGTGCGGAAAAGGATTATGAGATGATGCAGAGCAGCGTCATGGAGCAGGTGCATAGGATTTTCCGACCGGAATTCCTGAATCGTATCGATGAGATCCTGGTATTCCATACTCTGACAGAGACGGAAGTCGAGAAGATCGCAGGACTTCTGCTGAAAAAGCTTACGAAGCGTGCGGAAGAGCAGATGTCGATTCAATTAAAAGTGACAAGTACGCTGAAGAAGCATATCGCAGAGAAGGGATATTCTTCCAAGTATGGCGCCCGGCCGCTGAGACGCCTGATACAGAATGAGATAGAAGACCCGCTGGCGGAAAAGATACTGAAGGGCGAAATCAAAGAGGGAGATTCGGTTCGCATCGGATTTTCCAAAAATTCGGTGAATTTTCAGATAGAAAAGGTGAAAACGGAGAGCAAATAAGGTACAATACCTTTGAAATAATTTTATTCTAGTAAGATACCGGGAGTAAGACCGCGTATCCACAATATTCAGGAGGACATAATATCATGTCAGCAGTAAAAGAACTGATTCGTACGGAAAAAGATGGCAGCATCAGTTTCGGCGATTTTGAGCTTGCATCAAAGACGAAAAAATCGGACTTTGAACATGATGGGGATCTCTATAAGGTAAAAACTTTTAAAGAGATTACGAGACTTGAAAAGAATGAGATGTTTGTGTATGAATCAGAGCCGGGAACCGCTGTCAATCATATGAAGGTTTCCGATACGGAGATGACATTCCAGGTGGATGGCCCGGAAGATGCCATGATTACCGTGATGGGAGAGCCGGATACGGACTATGAGATCTATATCGATGGCGGTTTGAGGGATACGCAGAAGTCCAATCTGGGTGGAAAGCTCTCTTTCAGTCTTGAGTTCAATGCTGACAAGCCGGTGGATGTGAAGATCAAAAAGAAGCAGTAAACTGCAAATGACTCAGAATGCTGTTTGCAATAGTTACACAAAGATGTGTGAATGCTGATTTGAAATTTTATACTTGATGAAATTTAAATATCTCCCGGCGCGGAAATTGCGTAAACGGGAGATATTTTTATGTGAGGAGAAAAAAGATTGCCTAAGCTGAAAACAAAAACGGTATTTTTCTGTCAGAACTGCGGGTATGAATCCACGAAGTGGATGGGACAGTGCCCGGCCTGCCATGAATGGAATACCTTTGTGGAAGAGAAGGTGACGCCGGAGAAGAAGAGTGCGGGGGGATCCTCGGGAAGTCGACGGAAGGAACGGCCGAAGCCGACGAAGCTCAACGCGGTCTCGATGGAGGCGTCTGCGAGGACAAAGACACACATTGAGGAACTGGACCGTGTTCTTGGGGGAGGCATTGTCGGCGGATCACTGATTCTGATCGGCGGAGACCCGGGAATCGGAAAATCGACGCTGCTCCTGCAGGCGTGCCGGAACCTGGCAGCGGATCATCATAAGGTTCTCTATATTTCCGGAGAGGAATCGCTTCAGCAGATCAAAATGAGAGCAGAGCGGATCGGCGAGATGTCGGACAGTCTCCTGCTTCTGACGGAGACGGATCTGGGGCTCATTCGTGAGACGATTGAAGAGGAAAAGCCGGAAATCTGCGTGATCGATTCGATTCAGACGATGTACAGTGAGGAGATTAGTTCACCGCCGGGATCTGTTTCGCAGGTCCGCGAGGCGACCGGAATTCTGATGATGCTCGCCAAGGGACTGAATATTTCCATTTTCATTGTCGGACATGTGACAAAGGACGGATCGGTGGCGGGACCGCGTGTACTGGAGCATATGGTTGATACGGTCCTGTATTTTGAAGGAGACAGGATGGCATCTTATAGGATCCTTCGGGCAGTCAAAAACCGTTTCGGGTCCACGAATGAAATCGGTGTCTTCGAGATGCGGGAGGACGGCCTTACGGAGGTGCCGAATCCTTCGGAATATATGCTGAGCGGAAAGCCGGAAGGCGCATCGGGATCGATTGTGGCCTGCTCCCTTGAAGGGACAAGACCGCTTTTGATTGAAATTCAGGCACTTGTCTGTAAGACGAATTTTAATCTTCCGCGCAGAACAGCGACGGGAACGGATTACAACCGTGTGAATCTGCTGATGGCAGTCCTTGAAAAGAGGTGCGGACTCAAGCTCGGCTTCTGTGACGCCTATATCAATATTGCCGGAGGAATCCGGATGAATGAACCGGCCGTGGACCTCGGAATTGTGCTCGCGATCGTATCATCTTACAGGGACATTCCGGTTTCTGACCGGACCGTTGCCTTTGGAGAGGTCGGGCTTTCCGGAGAGGTACGTGCGGTAAGTGGGGCGGATATCCGTGTGTTGGAGGCTAAGAAGCTCGGATTTGATACAGCGATAGTACCGGCAGCCAATAAGAAGAGTCTGAAAGGGATTGAGGGGATAAAGATTATTCCGGTGAGAACGATTCGGGAAGCGATACAGATCATCGG
>CAYYEB010000251.1:0-2662 GCA_964470725.1 uncultured Lachnospiraceae bacterium
TACTCGACCATCGAAGCGGCAGCGTCCGGCAATGTGGACGCGATCAATGCTGTGCTGAAGCACTATGAGCGTTATATTGCGGCTCTGGCAACCAGAACCCTGTATGACGAAAACGGTGTTCCGCACCTTTGCCTCGATGGAGAAAAGGTATGCAGGATGCGAACCAAGCTGATTACCAAGATTCTTGACTTCAAGGTAAACAAAACAGCCTAAAACCCATAGCAGCCCATGCAGGAGCGTGTACCCCTTTCCACGCTTCTGCAACGGGCCCGTGCATCCGCGAGGAAAGGTTCTTATCACCCGATAGGAGCCTTTCCCGGCTGATCCACAGCCAAGTATCACACGCGCCTGAAAGCGCGGATCTGCTGTACCTTGAAAATTTCATAGGCAACCGGATAACGAACCTGAACGGAGCAAAGCCCAGCAAATGGCGCGCCATGATCCGCACGGAAAGGAGGATTTGGGCGAGCGATTCAGCCAGTTTGCATCTGTGTGTGGCATCACAGATGGCCATGACCTCCGTTCAGCTAACGATACTCCCGCGTTGAACGCCCTCAAAGCATTGCGCGGCGCACCCATCAGCATGGGCCGGGGTGAGATTCCCGTGGGCTGCTGCCAGCGGCCATCCGGTTTTGCCACTTTCCTTATGTTCATTTTTTGATTCAATTACAACACCATGCTACAATACCACTTGAAGCATGGTGCTGTGGTCATAGAGAGGAGGTTACTATGAGTATTGACCATAGCAGTCCTTATAATTCCCTCGCCGGGAAGCGGACATACACCGTCGAGGAAATCGCAAAAATTCTTGGCATAGGAAGAACCGCCGCATACAGCCTTGTCCATTCTGGCGTATTTAAGGCTGTGCGTATTGGTTCTTCCATCAGAGTTTCCAAAGTGTCCTTTGATGATTGGCTGGATAAACAGAATATGTAGGAGGTTTATTATGGCATCCATCAAAAGGCGTAGAGGCAAATACCATGTTGTCTATTACTATCTCAATGAGGACGGAGAGAAAAAACAAAAATGGGAATCGTTTGACACGGAGGCAGAAGCAAAACACCGCAAAGCCGAAATCGAGTACAAACAAGGTTCCCGAACCTTTATTGCCCCCAGCAAAACAACCGTTGCCGCGTTCCTTGAGGATTTTGTGAGCCTATACGGAACAAAGAAATGGAGCCCCAGCACCTATGAAGCCAATACGGGACTGATTCGCAACTACATCAATCCCAAACTTGGCAGTACGCTGATGCAGGATGTAACTTCTATCGCCGCAGACCGTTTTATCTCCGCGCTGCAAAGGACGAAATGCCCCACTTATAAGAACCGATACAGCAAAACGGAGTATATGACACCTGCCAATATCGAACGCATCAACAAATTGCTGCGCTGTGCTTTCGGTCAAGCTGTGCGCTGGGACATTATCGCAAAGAACCCCTTTGAAAACACAACGCTTCCGAAAATCAAGCGCAAACCTCGTGAAATATGGGATGCTGCTACCATTCGCAAAGCACTCGACGAGTGCAAAGACGGAAGATTGTATGTCGCAATCAACCTTTCTTTTGCCTGCTCCTTGCGGATTGGCGAGATTGTCGGCCTGACATGGGATAACATTCACATTTCCGATGCAGATATTGCCAGCGACAATGCTTATCTATGTGTGGAGAAAGAGCTGGTGCGTGTGCGTGAGGACTCTCTCGCTGTTTTGGGAGAAGAAGAGATCATCAAGAAGTTCCCCCGCACAATGTATTTGGAAGATGCCAGCACCGTGATCGTGCTGAAAACACCCAAAACAGAAAGCAGCGTTCGCAAAGTGTGGATGCCAAAAACGGTTGCCTACATCCTGCGGGAATGGAAGGCATCACAGGACAAGCAAAAAGAATTTCTCGGCAGCGAATATCTCGACTATAACCTTGTAGTGGCGCTGCCAAATGGACGCCCCTGTGAGGAAACGGTCATTTCCAACGCATTCCGACGCTTGAAGCGGGACGCACAGCTCCCCGATGTTGTGTTTCATTCTCTCCGTCATTCCAGCACTACCTACAAGCTGAAACTCAACCATGGTGACATTAAGGCCACACAGGGGGATACCGGACATTCACAGGCCGACATGGTCACAAAGGTCTATGCACACATTCTCGACGAAGATCGAAAGGTCAATGCGCAGAAGTTTGAAAGTGCCTTCTATGCAAATCCTGATTTGCGTGGTGTCCAAGCACCTGCCGAGCCAGCGCCCGCCTTAGATGTGCAGAGTATCATCTTGCAGCTTCAGCAATCCCCGGAACTTTTAAGCGCGCTCACATCCCTCATATCGAATCAAGGTTGCAAATAAGCGATTGAGTGCCGTGGTGCCAAGGTGGTGCCAAACAACGGAAAATACGAAAAATGGTTCGATATAATTATCTGGTGCCAATCGTGGCAAAACCATGTTTTACTTTCTCCTATCTCGGTGTGTCTTTTATTGATTTTCAAAAAGAAAAAACGCCGCAATCCCTTGAGATTACAGCGTTTTTGGTGCGCCTGCCCGGGCTCGAACCGGGGGCCTCGGGCTTAGGAGGCTCGCGCTCTATCCAACTGAGCTACAGACGCAAATCATGCGCACGAATATCAAATTGTAGGAAAAACGGTGCCATCGGTAATTGATGTCCGTGCGCTTAGGAGG
>CAYYEB010000252.1:0-2650 GCA_964470725.1 uncultured Lachnospiraceae bacterium
CCTGTGCAAGAACAGTTGCTGTTGTAGTACCATCACCGGCAACATCATTTGTCTTGGAAGCAACTTCCTTGATCAGCTGAGCGCCCATGTTTTCGAAACCGTCTTCCAGTTCGATTTCCTTGGCAATTGTGACACCATCATTTGTGATTGTCGGTGCGCCATAGGATTTTTCGAGAACGACATTTCTGCCTTTCGGTCCAAGTGTGACACGAACAACATCAGCAAGTTTATCTACGCCCTTTTCCAGAGCTTCTCTGGCTTCTACGCCATACTTAATTTCCTTAGCCATTTTATAATCCTCCAACTAATTTTATTTTGCATGGCACTTTGTCATGCAGTTTATTTCAAATCAGTATCCGTTCAATCCTCTACGATTGCAAGAATGTCGCTCTGACGAACTACAGTATATTTGTCATCGCCAAGCTTGACTTCTGTTCCGGCATACTTGGAATAAATAACCTTCTGGCCAACCTTAACTTCCATCTTGACTTCCTTACCGTCAACAACTCCGCCAGGTCCTACTGCAACGATTTCAGCCTGCTGCGGTTTTTCCTTAGCCTCGTCAGGAAGAATAATTCCTGATGCTGTTGTCTCTTCAGCTTCCATTTCCTTTAATACAACTCTGTCGCCTAACGGTACTAACTTCATAAGATTTTTCCTCCTTTATAAAAATAAAGAGATGATATTCTTTTTTCTGAGTAGCACTCGTTTGTTTCGAGTGCTAACATCTGTAGGATAATATATGCCATTCACGAATCAATGTCAAGAAATTTTTTCAACTTTTCTGAATTTTATAAAAAGAAAAAAGTGAGTCAGCAAAAGGTATCCCCCGGACGCGAATCAAAACGATTTTGAGCGCCGGGGGATACCTTTGTCGACTCGTATGACAATTTTTCAGAGTTTATTTTCTTCTGTTCTTTTTGATCTCATCCAGTTCCTGATAAATGTAATCGTTCAGAACCTTGATGTAGGTTCCCTTCATACCGGAAGAGCGGGATTCTATGACGCCTGCACTTTCAAACTTCCGCAGCGCATTGACAATGACGGATCTTGTAATGCCGACCCGGTCAGCGATCTTGCTTGCCACAAGAATGCCCTCTGTCCCGCCAAGTTCATCGAAGATATGAATGATTGCTTCCAATTCGGAAAATGACAGGGTGGAAAACGCCGATTTCACGACAGCTCTCTTTCTGGCTTCCTCCGCATTTTCCTCATCCACGGAGCGCATCATCTCAAGTCCTACCACTGTCGTTCCGTATTCACTGACGATAATATCCTCAATGTCATAAGGCTTATCTTCTCTGTAGGAGAATACCGTTCCGAGCCGCTCTCCTGCAATTTCAATCGGATTGATAATGGCCTGATACTTAGACACATCGCCTGTAAATCCCAAAGTCGAGAGATTGACATTTTCCTTTGTGGAAAGGACCCCAAGGAAACGTTCATTGAGTGCTTTGTCGATAAATTCACCGACTTCAGCCCTGATCATTTCCGTAAGCGGCGCAACTCCGGGACAGTTTCCGACCCCAAGTACCTTTCCCTTTCTGCTGATCACAAGGATGTTGGAAGATAATGTCTCCACCAATACTTCACAGATGTCGTTAAAGACAACCTTCGAGGTGCTCGTATTGTGCAAAAGTTTATTAATCTTCCGTGTTTTATCCAGCAATTGTACACTGCTCATGTCGCTTCGCTCCTTTCTGCATTTCACGCGTGCGAAACCGGAATTGCTAACACCGAACTAAACAAAGCAAGCTTTCAGGTAAAACGGACACTTTGTTTAAACTATTTGCATTGTAGCACCGCACTTTCTGTCTTTCAAGAATATTCTCAAATATTGGTATTTCTTATATTTTTATTACAATATTCATATTCCATCCGTAATTGCTCAGTAAAAAGATCACCCTCCGATAGCCGAAAAAAACTTACTCCTTATCATCTTCTTTTTCAGGAGCCGGTTCACTGTAGCCGCATCCTTCAGCGGCACAGACGATTTTTTTACCTTTTTCCACCATATAGCTTCCGCAGCGCGGGCAGCGTTTTTCCACGGGTTTTGACCAGGACATGAAATCACAGTCGGGATTATTTTCACATCCGTAGTAACGGCGTCCTCTCTTTGTACGGCGAAGTACAACCTCCCCTCCGCACTTCGGGCACTTCACGCCGATCTTTTCGAAATACGGCTTCGTATTCCGGCACTCCGGGAATCCCGGACACGCCAGAAACTTTCCGTGAGGGCCATACTTGACAACCATATGGCGGCCGCACTTTTCGCAGACGACATCCGTTACCTCATCCTGAATCTGTACCTTTTCAAGTTCGGCATTTGCCCGATCCACTTCTTCCTTCAGGTCCGGCCAGGTGTTGCGAATGATTGACTTCCACTCCACCTTGCCTTCCGCAACACCATCGAGAAGTGTTTCCATATTGGCCGTAAAGCTCTCATCCACAATCTGCGGAAATGCTTTGACCATAATGTCATTGACCACTTCTCCCAGTTCCGTGATAAACAGATTTTTCTTTTCCTTGGTCACATAGTGGCGCGCAAGGATCGTGGAAATGGTCGGTGCATAGGTACTCGGTCGGCCAATCCCCAGTTCCTCAAGCGTCTTTACCAGTGAAGCTTCCGTATAGTGTGCCGGTGGCTGTG
>CAYYEB010000253.1:0-2636 GCA_964470725.1 uncultured Lachnospiraceae bacterium
CGTTTCCGTAATGAGCACGTGGCTCTCAAAGATATCATTGCGGCAAATGAGTAAGAAAAAATCCCCCTGTGTTCGCTTTTTAGATTCTCTAACGTGGAATTATCCAATCGTGAGTCCTGAAATCGCAACACAGGGATTTTTTTATTTTCGTCGATCCACCTCACTCAGAAGGTCAAACAAACCGTCTTCCGACAGCACGCCGCGCTTCAGGTCGTCCGGAAGTTCGCCGCGTTCGTCGGCTTGAAAGTCTTCCAACCAGTCGGAAGAGTAGTACTTTTTCAGCTTTTCAATATCGTCATCTGCTTCCGGCGACAGTGGTAGACCAGAAAGCAAAGCTGTGGTCACACGATCAAACGCTGCTTCCATTTCCGTGATCCGGTCGATTCTATTCATCAAAATTCCAGAATCCGGTTCCGGTCTCCTCATCATATTTTCTTTTAATGTTTCCTCCAACTATAGGTCTAAGTTCGATCTCTGCCGTATAAAGAACGGTAATAGTTTTCATATGTCCGGCGGCCACGCAATGTTCTTCTCCGTCTTTGTAAGAGAAAACGGCATGGGTGTGATGGAAATAATTATTTTTATCGTCGGTTACGATGTTTCCTGTGAGAGAGACAAGTTCCAGCATTCCTTCGAGTTTTTGAACTTCGAATTGGCCTGTTTCAGGAATAAAAGTCTGGATCTCAGCACTTCCACAGCCACCGATTCCAGTGTAAATGGCAGACGAAATTCCCTCTTTCTTGCAAATTCCGAGAATGGAGGAGATGATTTCGTCTCCGCGATCCAGACGGATATAGTATGTTGATCCAAATTTTCTGTAATCCATAATTATACTCTTGCCTAAAAAAGTGTTATTTCTCTTCAATGAACTGAATCTGTACGCCGTTCGGATCAGGGATGAAGAAGAATCTGGTGTGAGGATTGGGATTGATTACAGGTCCGGGGGTGATACCTTTTGCCTTCAAGTCCGCTGCTGCCTTATCCAAATCAGTAGTTGCAAATCCGATCGACAATCCGGTGCCTTCAAATGAATGATCAGGGTTCTCCACCAGTTCAATGCACACATCGGAACTGGCGTCGGATAAGAATACAATATTTGGTCCCTTGTTGCCGCGCATATCCCGCCCGATGTGCAAACCGATTATGTTTTCGTAAAAATCTACAGATTCCTCGAGCTTACTCGTATTTATTGTTATGTGGCTTAAAATCATTTATCTACTCCATTTATAAAATCATCAATTAAACTGAATACCTTCTCCGGATTTTCGAAGAAAGCAATATGTCCTGCGTTCGGAATGATCTCAAATTTTGCATTTGGCAATGCATCTGCTACCTTCTTTCCCTCCGCTGGAGGATTTATACCATCATATTCTCCTGTGAGAACGAGCGCGGGAATTGTAACCCTGTTTGCCAACGAAAGAAGATCAAAGTCTTGAAGAGATTTGGTAATTGAGTCCTGCTGAGCCGAGGTCAGTTTCACGGAACTTTGGATTTCTTTATCAAATGCAGCGATTTCATCGAACGTAACCTGCGGTGCAAACACCTTCCTGATGATCTGCTGTGTTATTTGCTCCTTGCTCATCCCTTGTGTTTTAGCATCCTGCTCAATCTTCTGTGTTGATGAAGTAGCTCCGCCGCCTTTCGTACCGATCAACACAATCTTGGAAAACAGATCAGGATGTTCTTCCGCCGTCCTTAACGTAATATAGGAGCCCATTGAAAAGCCGATTACAACAGGCTTTACCAGATGCATAACGTCGATAAGGGCGGCCAGATCCGCTACATCATCTTCCAGTGTGAACACAGGCGGCTTATCACTTTCTCCATGACCGCGAACATCATAGCTTATGACATGGTACTCCGTGCGATAATGGTTAAAGAGTCTGTCCATATTTTCTTTAGAGTAACCTTTGCCGTGGATCAGGATCATGTCTGATCCGGCACCATCCTCTTTTACGGCAAGATGAATTCCGTTTACTTTGACTATTGTTTTTCTCATAGATTTATCCTTGGGAAACTGCTGTGATCATCTCAGTAGGGTAGTGAGTTAATGAAGTCCCTCTCTATTATGAGGAAATTGAAATGGTTTCACTTATTTTCCTACGATCACATCGTCCTTGATGACAACATTGCAGTTTTCAACCTTTACTTTTTCCCAGACCTTTTCTTTGATATAGGGTTCGCTATTCAGATATTTATCAAAAAGTTCTTTTGATGCAAATTCCAAGATTAAAAATGACCCGATAGGTTTGCCTTCCTCATTTATGATTCCTCCGGCGCATATAACGCTTCCATATTCCTTTACTTTCTGAATATTATCCAGATGATGCGGACGGGCATTCATCCTTCTTGTTAGTGCATCTTTGTCTGTACCGTCATAGGCCGTTATTATGTATTGCATAAGATTTTTCCTTTCCGTGCCATCCAAAGCAGAATGAAGTGGTACTGTCGCGAGTTTCTTCTTATGAAAATAGTGCTGTCGACAGATTAAATCTTAAACACACGACCGTCTCTTCTCGGTACGATGTTATCCGGTTGTACCTTTGCATAACCTAAAGCCATATTTCCTACACCCACATAGCTCTCATCAAGTCCGACGCTTTTCAGAATTTCGATTCCTTCCGGATCATCAAAGA
>CAYYEB010000254.1:0-2619 GCA_964470725.1 uncultured Lachnospiraceae bacterium
GCCCGGCTGATGCAGTGACTTGATCTTTAAGAGATCCACACCTGTCAGGATCGGATCATTGACCTCGAGCACCCGGCAGTTCTTTCCCTGCTCTTCAAGAAGGTTTCCATCAGATCCGATATACACCGTTGTATCCGTTACGATCTTCTCACGAAGTGAATCGATCGGCGGGTTTGTAACCTGTGCAAACAGCTGCTTAAAATAATTAAAGAACGGCTGATGTTTATCGGACAGAACCGCCAGCGGAACATCATGTCCCATGGAAACCGTCGGCTCTACGCCGTTTTTCGCCATCGGAAGGATGGTATCCTTGACCTCTTCGTAGCTGTATCCGAATACCTTGTACATCTGATTACGGGTTTTCTGATCATATGTCGGAATTTTCTTATTCGGAATATCCAGCTGATCTAAATGCAAAAGGTTCTGATCAAGCCATTCTCCGTAAGGTGCATGATTGGCAAAATGTTCCTTCAATTCCTCATCGGAAATGATTCTCTTCTGTTTCGTATCCACAAGAAGCATCTTACCTGGCTGAAGCCGTGACTTTTTCACGATATGCTCAGGATCGATATCGAGTACGCCAACCTCCGAAGAAAGGATCAGTCTGTTATCATCTGTAATATAGTATCTGGAAGGACGCAGTCCGTTACGGTCAAGTGTTGCTCCCAGCACATCCCCATCGGAATACAGAATTGCCGCCGGGCCATCCCACGGTTCCATCATGGTTGCATAATAATGATAGAAATCCTTCTTCTTTTCTTCCATGAACCGGTTGTGCTTCCACGGTTCCGGTATCAGCATCATAACCGCAAGCGGCAGTTCCATTCCGCTCATGTAGAAGAATTCCAGCGTGTTATCGAGCATTGCAGAATCCGAAGCATACTTCGGAATCACCGGAAATACCTTATCCTCGTCTCCCTCCAGCATCGGAGAAGACATTGTCTCCTCACGGGCCAGCATACGGTCGATATTGCCGCGGATGGTGTTGATCTCACCATTGTGGGCGATCATACGATACGGATGCGCTCTCTCCCAGCTCGGCGTCGTATTGGTTGAAAATCTGGAATGGACCATCGCAATCGCAGTTTTATAATTTTCACTCTGCAGATCTTCATAGAAGTTTCTGAGCTGTTTTACAAGGAACATCCCCTTATAGACGATGGTACGGGAACTTAAAGAACAGATATATGTCTCATGATATCCGACTTTTCTCTTCTCCGCCGCCTTACGATCGCCTGCACTGTTGTCCGTTGGCTGAAGCTGCTGTGTCTCCTCAGCCGTCATATCTTCCTGAGACTGCTCAAATTCACGGCGAACCACATACAGGCGTCGATCAAACGGAAGTCCTCTTTCCACATCCTCCGGGCGGTCAATAAAACACTGCCAGATATCCGGCATGCAGTCTCTTGCCACCTCTCCGAGAATTTCAGGGTGCGTCGGCACCTTTCTCCATCCAAGGAATTTCAGTCCGTTCTTCTTGACAATGACTTCAAATCTTCGTCTGGCAAAGGTCTGCTTCAAACGGTCCGTCGGAAAGAAAAACATTCCGACACCAAAGTCGCGTTCCCCTCTTAACTCAATTCCGCACTTTGCAGCCGCTTCCTTGAAGAAATCATAAGAAACCTGCACCTGAATTCCGACGCCGTCACCGACTTTTCCGGTTGCATCCTTTCCGGCGCGATGCTCCAGTTTCTCCACGATGTGAAGTGCATCATCCAATACCTTGTAATCCGCATGTCCATCGATATTTACGACAGCTCCGATTCCGCAGGCATCATGTTCATCCTGATAACGCTTCGGATCGTTCATTTCGCGGTAGAAGTCCATATACTTTTTCTCACTCAATGGCGCGGTCTGCTTCATGCCCATCCTCCTTATGCTTAAACCTGTATAAGTCTGTTCCGTCACTATGTGACTGAATACCATGCTGCCGCATGCAGCAGACTTATACGACAAAAGCGGCAAAGAAAGTACACCCCAGTGTACAGCTTCTTTGCCGCCTGAACTTCAACTTAACTCATCCCGAACCCTTTCGGGATATGCAATTGATTCATGAGTGCCATTATTGCACTTCATATACAGCAAGTCAAGCAAAACCCGGTTTTTATTTTTTCAAAATCTTAATTTTTTTATGAAAATACAGAAGTTCACATGCTTTTATAATCTTTTTCAGTGTTTCCCCTAAATTTCCTTAAATCAGGAACATTTGCTTTTCCTGATCACGGAAAAATCTTCTATCAGCCTGCTTTTCTTTATTTCAGGCTGGCTTCGTCCGCATCTTCCAGTTTGCCGAAATCGACCGGATGAATCGTTGACTGCACGGTCGAATCCATAAGATCCAGGCCACCGCCTTCCATAATGTTGCGGACAAATGGCAGCTTTGTAAGCATGTTATCCCCACCGCCTGTGTATTCAAGTGCATCCACAGCCACCGCTTCTCCGGGCTTTTCATTGGAGCGAACCTCTATTTCGTCTCCGTCAAAAAAGATTTTCATCTGCCGCAGCATTCCCTCTTCCGGAAATGTGATATCAAGAATGAGCGCCAGCCGGTCATTTTCATCCATTGCAGTCCGCCCCTTTGTCAGAAGAATATACGGATCCCCATGCAGATGAATTTCA
>CAYYEB010000255.1:0-2610 GCA_964470725.1 uncultured Lachnospiraceae bacterium
CAGGACTTCCGACCACTGCCGTAAAGAAAATCATCAGCACACTCAGAAGCATCGACGGATTAGGTACATTGAGTTTATTCACACCAACGATTGCCAGAGATGTCAGCACTGACGCACCGATCACCTTGAGAACTGCTTTCTGCCATGCCGGTTTTCTTTCCATTGTTTTCCTTTCCGAATCAGACTGGATTATCATACTCAGCTGCATTTCATTCATGAAGTATTTCAGGATTGACCAGGTTTTATAAAAGCCTAGAATGCGTCCGGATAATCCAAAGCACTGATCATCCGTACCAGATGAAATATATTCCTTCCCCCCCCGGTTGTGAAGTGCTAATATAATAATTGTAAAATTGACCGACAAAAGGCATCGTGAGGAAAGAAAGCAATGATTTATCCAGCCGGAAGATACAACCTGAACTTTGATATCTGCGCCATTATTATCTGCATACTTATGATCCTGTATCTTGTCATCGGTCAAAACCTGCGTGTCAGAAGAATCCGTGCCTTTTTTGGTGTCGTGCTGGGCATGCTGGTATGTTCCTCTGGTGAACTGGCAATGGACATTGTCCGGAATGACAACGGCATTACCTTTTCCAATAGAACGGCAGAAGCAGTCACCTTTCTGTCTCATATCACTCATAATTCGATTCCATTTCTGCTGATTCTTTATTTTCTTTCCATCACCAGCATATGGCATGGGCTGAAAAAGCATGATTTTATTCTCATAAGCATCCCGGAAATCATCCTAGTGGTCTCTCATCTGATCCCGCCGATCCGTCATTTCATTTACTATTACCAGGGAAATCTGGAATACATACGCCAGCCTCTGTATTCCCTGTACTACATCATCGTTGGCTTTTACGTCATATACGGTATTTCCATCATCGTCAAAAATCATGCATTGATCGAGAAACATAATATTCTTTATATCAGTATTCTCTGCACCGGATTTCTTCTTGGCATGCTGGTCGGCATGATTGACAAGTACCTCCGGATGACAAACTTTATTCAGGTCCTCACTCTAAGCTCTGCTTTTTATCTGCTTGAAAACAATACAAGTTATCTGGACAAAGTAACCGGCGTCTATAATTCGGCTGCGCTGAATCGTGACACCTATCCACTGTTTCATTCTTCCTATCAGAGCTATCTGATTTCCATCAAGCTTCAGGATATCAACAATTACCGTCTGATGGTCGGCATGAATGCAATGAATCAGATCTTCAAACAGATCGGTTCCTGGATGCTTGGCATTGCCAATGAAAACTGTCACTTCTACCGGGTGGCACCAGCTGAATTCTCCGTTCTGCTCTATAACGCCGATGCTAAAAGAGCCAATGAAGCAGCCGAAAAAATCCGCACCCGTTTTACAAAGCCATGGCACTATTCAAATACCGATACAGATATCACCATTCCCGTACAGATCTGGATCAGCTCCATACCAGACCGCATCTCCACCGAAGAACAGGCGCTTGCTTTTTCTGAAAAGCCATACGATGCCAATCTGCCTCAGAATCAGATCTATTTCGCAGATGAAATCAAAGATGAAAAGCGGCAGACGGATGTCAATATTGCCATCCAGCGTGCCCTGACATACAACACATTTGATGTATACTATCAGCCGATCTATGACTCTACAACAAATACCATTCATTCCTGTGAAGCACTGATCAGAATGACCGACCCGCAGCTTGGTCCCGTTTCGCCGGAAGAATTCATCAAAGTAGCTGAGCATAACGGCACTGTTTCCATGATCGGATCCATTGTATTTGAAAAAGTATGTCAGTTTCTCTCTGAAAGCAAACCGGAACAGTACGGCATGGATTTCGTAGAAGTCAACCTTTCAACAATCCAGTGTATGGATCAAAATCTGCCGGAAAAGTTCAATGCCATTATGAAGAAATACGGCGTCCAGCCTGGTCAGATCGTTCTGGAGATCACGGAATCTGCCATCATTAGCAACGAGGGACTCGTCAGCAGCATTATACAGAGACTTGAACATGAAGGATTCCGGTTTGCCTTGGACGACTTCGGCACTGGTCTGGCCAATTACTCTTACATCCGCAAATTCCCATTTTCCATCATCAAGATCGATAAGAGTTTCTTATGGGCCGCCGACAAGGATCTGGATGACCGTGCCGTTCTCCGCAACATGTTCAGCCTCGTCAATGACCTGAATCTCAACGCTGTAGTAGAGGGCGTCGAAACGGAAGCTCAGAGAAACGGCCTTGTAAGGGACGGCGTAAAGTATCTGCAGGGCTACTATTATTCCAAGCCTGTTCCTGCCGATCAGTTTCTTTCCTATATCAGAAAATTCAACCATAAAGACATCTGAGCTGTTATTGTTCTCCGGCTAAAACTCTAGCTTTGCCCTTTCCCTTATCAGCATTCTTAGGATAGAAAATTTTACTCCTGCAGATCAATCATTCATCAGAAGCAATAGGTATAAAAATGCCTGCACCGTTATCGATGCAGGCATTTATAGACAGATATTTTTCGCCTCTCCATCCAGAAACTTCTTCAGATAAAACGACAGGGCTTCAGACACTGCGTCGGGCATTTCAAGCGTCAATGGCTGTCCGGTCTTTTCCTGAAGTATGCTGATGGTTC
>CAYYEB010000256.1:0-2587 GCA_964470725.1 uncultured Lachnospiraceae bacterium
CAAATACCTTGTAAACTTTGTAATTATACTTGGTGTTGTTTGCTGCACTCGTATTGCTTGTCTGGCCTTCCGTCTTAGGCAGTTCAATCTTTATTGCTCCAGCTCCGTCTCCAGCTGAAGCTGTTGCCTCGGTTGTTGAACCATTTTTTGCAGATGCTTGGGTGGATGCAGCAAATACTGTACTACTTCCTACCCCCCCATAATTGTCAGAGCTTTCTCGGAAACCCGGGAAGGCTCTATTTTGTTGACTTTTTCTTTTCTCATTTCTTTCAATCCCCCCTAAAAACCTACTTGGTATACATTTTTATTTCATTATATGTAACTATTTTATTGACGTTTCAATAGGTATGTTATATAATAATTATGTAAAACTATCTCTGATCAGGAGGTGATACCCATGGCTATAATAAAACTCTACAACAAAGCTCGCGACGTTACTTACGTCTATGAATCTTTTTCCTATTGGGACAAAGACAAGAAACAACCCCGTTCCAAAAGAAAACTCATTGGCAAAATCGACCCTGCGACTGGTGAAGTTGTTCCTACCGGCCAGCGTGGACGAAGGAAAAAGTCTCCGCAAGTCGACAAAATCACTTCCGGTCATAGTGATACTGATTACAAATCTCTTTATGAACAAGTGCTATCCGATAATGTCAAAAAAGATGTCGATATTGTCACCCTACGTAAAAAAATCGCCTCGCTCGAATTAGAGAATCAGGAATATAGCCGCAAACTCGAACAGGTTCGAAACATTGTCAAATGATCCTTTTTTAAGTTTCACCGCATCATCCGTTTGAATGCCTGCCAAAACTTTCTCGCGTCGACACGGTGAAACTTCTTGACTTATTTTAAGGAGGAGGTCATGCTCCGGGAAATATCCAAAAGACAGGATTATCTGTCTTTCAAAGAAGCCGGAAAATCAAAACTTACAGCCTCTGATCTTTTGCGCCTTAAAAGTGAAAAATACAAGTCTGCAAGTGAAAAAATGGATAGCCTTGAACCGGAACGTGCGGAAGAGCTTATCCTGGGCTGCTATTCCCAGGTAACAGGACGCCCTGCGAACGATCCTGTTCTCTATATCCGGTCATGCCTTCTCATGCTCCATTTCAATCACACCTCCGTTGATGAATGGGTTGCCACCGTTAAATCTGATATTCTTCTTCAGTACCTGATTGGTTCTTGGAACGTTCCTCCTGTCGCCTGTCACTATGATTTTATCAACCGCCTTACCGGTTCAGATCCACACCTGGATGAACTATACCCCAAAAGTAAAAACTCCAAAGAAGTCAAAGCCCAGATCAAGGCCGCCAAGCTTAAAAAAGGTGAAAAATGGGAAAACTTTGACGACGGTGACACTCAAAAACTCAAAAAACAGTATTGGGACGATGCCAGCTGTGATGCCGATCGTTGGACACGTGTTCTGGAACGCCTTCTCGATCTCATGGCCGTACAACCATCGTGCGATAAATATGTTCAGGATGATGAAGATTTTATTCTTTCAGGCGACGGCTCTGCTCTCCATATTCATTCCAGCTCTTACGGTCATCATGTGGAAAACCCTGTGGATGACCATCACACTCATCGCTATACTGCTCCGGAGGCAGACCTGGGGTGGGATTCACATGAAGGCGTTGTCTATCTGGGTTTTACCCTTTATACAATGTCCTTCCACTCTGATAAGCATGGAATAGACCTCCCCATGTTTATCGCCCAACGGACTGCCTCTCAACATGATTCGCTTACGACGATCACCGCAACAGCGCATATGCTGGATATTAACCCATCCCTTCTGCCAAAGTATATGTGCTTTGACTCTGCCAGTGATGCTGCTCACATTCACCAGTTTCTACGACATCGTGGAACGATCCCTATCATCGACTGGAATTCACGCCATACGAATCCGGATAACCCTTACGCAAAACATCCTATAAAAAATGCGCTCAAGGATGAAAATGGTGATCCATTGGAACACCTGAATGAAAAAGGCATCCCTGTCTGCGCCTGCGGGAAGGAGATGGTACGTGATGGATATGATACATCCAAAATGGCCACTAAATACCGCTGTCCATTTATCATGCGACGCATGGATTCCTGTCCTTATTTCGGCAAGTGCACCGACTCTCCTTACGGCAGAGTGATAAAAACATACGATAAAACTGATTATAAACTCTTCGGTCCGGTCATGTATAATTCTGAGCAATGGAAAGAAATCTATAAAAATAGAACCTGCACGGAACGAATTAACAACCGGATCCTTAACGATTATAAAGTACACAGTCTTACCTGCCGAAATGGGCCGAAACACTTTTTCTTTTCCATAATGGCCGCCATCAACATACATCTTGATGCATGGCGGAAAACCTCAAACTCTTAAAAAGCATGGTCTTTACTTTTTGCGCCCTTTTATTAGTAATTTCTCCGTAAGTCACCGCCTTTCCCGTAAACGTTCCCTTTTCAGTCGCATTTCAGCCTGAATTCACTTTCCTTTATTGCTTCTTAAGAATCGCTCCTACAGGGTTTCCGAGAATGCTCGAAAACCTGCTATAATAATAGGAAAGCAGATTCATCTGTCGTATCCGACGAATCA
>CAYYEB010000257.1:0-2585 GCA_964470725.1 uncultured Lachnospiraceae bacterium
GCAGCTGCATTTCCCTTGAACCGGATGAAGCAAAGGAATTGTACAGACTTTTGTATAAGGTCCTGGGCTGCATAGAGGAAAGCAAGTCCTGACCGACACAAAGATGGAGGAAAAAAGTTATGGCAACAGTGAATATTACAAGTGAAAATTTTGATCAGGAAGTATTAAAGTCAGATAAGCCTGTTCTTCTGGACCTGTGGGCATCCTGGTGCGGTCCGTGCAAGATGCTTTCCCCGATTGTAGATCAGGTTGCAGAGGAAAATGACGACATTAAGGTCGGCAAAGTAAATGTGGACGAGGAGGAAGAAATTGCTGCAAAGTTTGGTGTGACGGCAATTCCGACCCTTCTTGTATTCAAGGACGGCAAGCTTGTGAACCAGTCAGTTGGTTTTATTCCGAAGGAAAAAGTACTTGCCCTTGTAAAATAAACGTTTCTGCAAAGATTCACGTCGCGGGTGTACAGACATCACGCAGACTATAAGGAGTTCTTATGACGGATATTATCATTGTAGGAGCCGGTACAGCTGGGCTGACAGCGGCAATTTACGGGGTGCGCGCCGGAAAAAGTGTGATCGTATTCGAAGCTGCAGCTTACGGCGGACAGATTATTAATACACCGGACATTGAAAATTATCCGGGCATTGCACATATCTCCGGATTTGATTTTGCAACGGGCCTTTATCAGCAGGCGGTTGATCTTGGGGCCGAGGTGAAGTTTGAACAGGTTGTCTCTGTCAGGGATGAAGATGACCATAAGGTTGTCACAACTTCCGGCGGCAACAGATATGAATGCAGGGCTGTGATTCTGGCAACCGGAGCAAAGAATCGGCCGCTTAATTTAGACAGAGAAAAAGAACTTATCGGAAAGGGCGTGTCCTATTGCGCGACCTGTGACGGAATGTTCTTTAAGAAGAAGGACGTTGCAGTCAACGGAGGAGGAAATACGGCCCTTGAGGATGCGGCTTATCTTGCGGATATCTGCAACAAGGTATATCTGATTCACAGAAGGGACCGGTTCCGGGGAGATGAAGCCGATGTGGAAAAGCTTCGTAAAAAAGGCAATGTGGAATTTGTCCTCAACAGCACAGTGACAAAGCTGATCGGAAAAGACAGGCTGGAAGGCGTGGAAGTCACAAATAAGTTCACAAAGGAGAAAACCGTTCTTCCTGTGGCGGCTCTCTTTGTGGCGATCGGGCAGGTACCGGACAATGCGGCATTTTCCAACCTTGTGGATCTTGATTCCAGGGGATATATTGAAGCACAGGAAGACTGCAGGACGAAAGATAAGGGTGTTTTTACGGCAGGCGACTGCAGAACAAAGCAGGTACGTCAGCTGACTACGGCGGCTGCTGACGGTGCAATTGCGGCACTTGCAGCATGCAGCTATATCGGGTAAAATGAAATTTAAGAGCAGGCCAGAATCGATGCAGGCATACTGCACGGTTCTGACCTGTCTTACTATATATAAGGCTGAGGGGACTGCAGAACCGATCGATAGGTGAGCGGCAGGAAAATCCCCGGAAAATGGAGATCATTATGGGTTCATTAAACGATCAGATCGAAGAGATCACACAGGGTATTCTGACCGACTATCAGAAGGGAAGAGACATCGATAAGAAGAATACATTCAGCCAGCCTGATAAGGAAGTTGTCAGGGACATCATCTGGAAGGTGCAGCGGATTATTTTTCCGGGATTTTATAAGTCCAAAGACTACAGATATTATACGGAAGAGAGCAGCACGCGAGTATTGATTGAAGATGTCATTTTCAATCTGACAAAACAGATCAGGCTTTCCATGCGTGCAAGTCTTGAATGCGAGACCTGCAGCGAGACGGATTGTGATACGATCGATGAACGGGCGCAGAAGGCAGCCCTTGAATTTATGAAACGGATTCCGAAGATTCGTGAGTATATTGATACGGATCTGCAGGCGGAATATGATGGCGATCCTGCAGCCTACAGCAAGGCGGAAATCGTGTATTCTTATCCGGGCCTGTATGCGATTATGGTATATCGTATCGCCCATGAACTTGTGGAACTTGGAGTGCCGATGATTCCGAGAATGATGACGGAAATGGCGCATTCGCAGACGGGAATTGATATCAATCCGGGAGCTAAAATCGGGAAAAATTTCTTTATTGATCATGGTACCGGTATTGTGATCGGCGAGACCACGATCATCGGAGACAATGTCAAGGTATATCAGGGAGTGACACTTGGCGCGTTATCCACAAGAAAGGGACAGAGTCTGAAGGGCGTGAAGCGTCATCCTACGATCGAGGACAATGTCACTATTTATGCGGGCGCATCTATTCTTGGCGGAAATACAGTCATCGGAAAGGGAGCCGTGATCGGTGCCAATGCCTTCATTACGACATCCATTCCGGAAGGCGCAAAAATTTCAATTAAGAACCAGGAACTGAAATATAACTTTGATTCCGATTTCCAGGTGGAGAAGGAATTTAAGAATGATGACAGCTGGTTTTATGTCATCTGATTTTTTATAAAAAAGGGAGTTGCTATTCTTCAGATATACTTAAGATTGACGGGTCTTAGATCATGACCTGTTGTTCCGTCTAACAC
>CAYYEB010000258.1:0-2567 GCA_964470725.1 uncultured Lachnospiraceae bacterium
GAATTATGATTCCCCCGATGAGGGTACCGATGGTGGGAATTTCCCTCAGGAACAGAAAGCCGAACACACTGGTGATCACCGGTTCAGCAAAGAGGGTGTTGGACACAGCGGCGGTATTGTCAGCGTCTTTCATGGCCTGTGCCCAGAGAATATAGGCCAGTCCGCTGCAGATAAGACCCATCGCGAGTACGGCTAAAATGCCGGGAAGAGGATAGGCATGAGTCTTTCTGATTGCCGCAGGAGTAAAAAAGAGAAACGTAATACTCGCCGTCAGAAGGCTGTATTCCGTAATCTGCATGGAAGAATACCGGTTTACGAGAAAACGGGCGAGCAGGTTGTAAGCAGTAAAGCACAGCATCGCCAGAACGATCCAGATGACACCGGTGTTCATCTGAAGCACTCCGTCCCAGGTACAGACAATAATGACACCGATGCACTCCACTACCGTAGCTGCAATCTGGCGCTGATTCATTTTTTCATGAAAGAAAACGGCAGCACCAATGGCAGTGGTGACCGGAGCTGCCGCGATGATGACGCTGGAGGTGGCTACCGTCACGCTTTCCGCTCCATAGTTAAAGGTCAGAACGTACAAAGTGAAGCCAAAGGCCCCCAGAAGGAAAAAAAGCGGAATATCTTTTAAGGCAGGAGCCTTCTCCCGGCGGATAAGGATCAGAATCAGCATACCGGCGCCTCCGGCCAGATAACGGAATACGCTGAGTGAAAAGGCGTCAAAATACCAAAGGCCGATTTTGGTCAACACGTAGGCAAAGCTCCATATGACAACTGTTATTCCGGCAAGAATCACCGCTTTTTTGTTTTGGCTCACTGAATTGGACTTCATACTATTCCTCGTGAATCGTTTTACCTCTGTTTTGGGAATGGAATGGATTTGAAGCGGTCAGATTTTCTTTGAAAATTCCGTCCGCTTTGTTAAGGTCAGGGCTCCTGTGGGACAGGTGCTGACGCAAAGTCCGCAGCCCTCACAGGTTGCATTATTGAATCGCATTTTTGCTTCCCTTCCCTTTCCCTCTTTCCGAAAAACCCCAAAGTGACATCGGCTCTGGCATTTTCCGCAGGCAATGCATTTCTCTTCATCCATCTGCACGATGTGATCTGATTTCGGCCAGAAGCCGACACTGTTTCGAATCCGCTGTGCCCGAAAGAGGTAACAGCAGTCATCGCAGCAATTGCAGATACCATGGTCACTGAGCGTATGCACAAGTCCTGCCTCATCGGAAAGGCGGATTACCTCCTTCGCCTCCTCTTTTGACAATTTCCGGGACAGTCCCCGCGCTTTAAAACTGTTGAGACCAGGCACAAAATTAATGCAGGTATGAGATGGCAGTCCGCAGTCTCCGGACAGACTTTTACAGTCGCAATAATTCAGATACAGCGGCCGATCCTCCCCGTCAATATAATCAATCATCTCGTCTTTCGTCAAAATTTCATCCGATGTGGGGCGATGCGTCAGATCCGGATCCAGACTTTTCACATAAGAGTCAAAATACCATTCATCAAGTTCACGTCTTTTTTCTCTTGGAAGAGAACGGTATTTCCTCGTCTGACTCACACTGAACACATCCAGCATTCCATAAAACGAATTCAGACACCATACCTTCCCCGTTTCATCTTTTTTATTTAAAATGCCACGGTGAAATGCATCCTTCAGATACTCTGTCCCAATTTCATCTTCGGTAAATGTATCTTTCTTCTGTGACAGAATAAACTTCTGATCTTCTTTCGTGAAGAAGAAATCGACCAGATCGAGTGCACACTCCGGCATCTGAAAACGTCGTGCGATCTCACGGTCGGATTCGGAAATATCCCGTTTTCCCGTATAAAGAGGCTCCACATTTAAAGGAACCGGCTGGCGGATATCTATTTTTTCTTCATTCTTTGTTTTTGACTGATTTCCGATAATCTGCTGCGACATCTTTCTATTCTTCCTTTGCATTATTTCAAATGTTCTTATTGTATCAGATTCATTGCACACCGGACCAGATAAATTATTGATAAGCGGCATATACAGACAATTGAAAGCAAAAAAATCCTCTGAATCAGATTCCTGCGAAATCTGTCTTCAGAGGACCTTCTATCTGTACTGTTCTTTTTAATCCTTAGTTCTGAGCCATTCTTACTTCTGCATTTGCTGCCGCAGCCTTCTTTCTGCGGAACAGCAGACGGAAGATATTCCGTCCGGCAGGACCTGCGAAAAAGATCTGCCAGCACAGCGCCATCGGGAAATTCATTGCCGCAGTCTGAAGCCATACTGCAATAAACTGACTCCCGGCATGCTTGAAAAGAATTGTTGCAACCAGGCTCATTGTCGGGCACATCAGACATACGATCAGTGAGCAGCGAATCACCAGAACGATAAAGAAGGGCATTTCTTTTGTCACAACTCTTCCCGTCAGAAAACTGACCGGTTTTGCATATACGAACATTTCCAGAATAATGGCAACCGGCCACATAATGCGAAGTTCTCTAAATGCTTTCAGAAATGCAATATTTGTCAGTCCGCCCATATTCAAAGCGATATTGTAGCAAATCATCGCATAGACCATTAA
>CAYYEB010000259.1:0-2494 GCA_964470725.1 uncultured Lachnospiraceae bacterium
ACGACTATGCTTATTCTTCGGACAAATGGACATGCTAACACCTCCTAACGCACGAGTGATATTATACCGAAAACGGGGTTCGGTTGTCAACAAGATATTGTGTTGAAACCGTATTTTCCATCACAGAATCGATTGCAGTATTTTTTCTCTTAAAATTACTTTGTCACCAGGCGAACGGTATCTCTTGCGATTGCAAGCTCTTCGTTCGTCGGGATGACGAAGACACGAACCTTGGAATCCGGTGTGGAGATTTCCATATTTTCTCCGCTGACCTTGTTCTTCTCCGGATCGATCTTGATGCCCATGTATTCGAAGTGCTTCATGATCTTCGCTCTCATGTCGCCGTCATGCTCACCGATACCTGCTGTAAATGTAATTGCATCTACGCCGTTCATAGCCGCGATATAGGAACCGATTGTCATAACGACATGATGACGGAAAGAATCAAGCGCCAGAGCGCACTTTTCGTTGCCTTCTGCCTCACCCTTGCTCAGATCACGGAAATCGCTGGAATAATCTCCGGAAAGTGCATACACACCGGATTTCTTGTTCAGCATCGTCAGGCAGTCATCAACAGACATGTTGTCATGATCACAAATGAACTGTACAACTGCCGGGTCTACACTGCCGGAACGGGTGCCCATGACAAGTCCTTCCAAAGGAGTAAGACCCATGGACGTTTCCACACACTTTCCGCCGATAGAAGCGGAGATGGAAGAACCGTTTCCAAGATGGCAGACGATCACTCTCTGATGGCCTTCCGGAAGTTTTCCGAATTTGATGGTCTCATGGGAAACAAAATTGTGGCTTGTTCCATGGAAACCATAACGGCGCAGCTGATATTTTGTATAGTACTTTTCCGGAATTGCATAACGATATGCATAAGGCTCCATGCCCATACCGAAGGAAGTATCGAAGACAGCCACATTCGGTGTGCCCGGCATATTTGCCTCGCACGCCTCAATTCCCATAAGGTTTGCCGGATTGTGAAGAGGTCCGAGATCAAAGCACTCACGAATAACCTTCTTGACATCCTCATTCACAACGATGGATTCCGTATAGGTAGAACCGCCGTGCAGTACTCTGTGGCCTACCGCATCAATGTCGTTGATATGTTTTACAACGCCGTGTTCCGGATCTACAAGAGCCTTCAGAACCAGAGCCATTGCCTCTTTGTGCGTCGGCATCGGAGTCTCATCGACATAGTCTTCTTTTCCCGGAACCGTATGAGTCAGCTTTGATCCTTCGATTCCGATTCTTTCACAGAGTCCCTTTGCAATCACAGACTCATTGTCCATGTCAATCAGCTGATACTTTAAAGAGGAACTTCCGGCATTAATAACCAGTACTTTCATTGAATTATAATCTCCTTCAAAACTATGAAACTTATAAAGAATCTTACTGCTGCTGTGCCTGTACGGCCGTCATAGCTACGACACCCACGATGTCATCCGCATAGCATCCGCGGGACAGATCATTCACCGGCATAGCAAGTCCCTGAAGAACAGGTCCGTATGCATTGGCCTTTGCAAGTCTTTGTACCAGCTTATAGCCGATGTTTCCAGCTTCAAGAGACGGGAATACAAGTGTATTGGCATGTCCTGCAACTTCGCTGCCCGGAGCCTTAAGCGCTGCAACTTCCGGAACCAATGCCGCATCAAGCTGAAGTTCTCCATCGAGCTTCACATCCGGATAATTCTCATGTGCAATCTTGACAGCATCTGCAACTTTCGTTACATCAGCATGCTTTGCAGATCCCTTTGTAGAATAGGAAAGCATTGCCACATACGGTTCATCTCCGATGAACTGACGGAAGGATGCTGCGGACTCTCCTGCGATTTCCGCAAGCTTTGCGGAATCAAAATCAACGTTGACGGCGCAGTCAGCAAATACAAATTTGCCGTGATCACCAAGATCACAGTTCGGAACTTCCATTACGAAGAAACCGGAAACGCTGTGCACGCCCGGCTTCGTCTTTAATAACTGAAGT
Organism: uncultured Lachnospiraceae bacterium; assembly: GCA_964470725.1. GTDB lineage: Bacteria > Bacillota > Clostridia > Lachnospirales > Lachnospiraceae > Chordicoccus. Next base: position 1,991 of record CAYYEB010000259.1, read on the forward strand.
GCCGGACGAATGGTATTGCCTGTGGAATGGCATGCCCCGGATACAACACCGTCAGCATCGCCGCACTTACACATAAGGCATGCATAGTACATGTAATCCTTTTCCATCTGCTCCTTTGCGGATTCCGGTGTCACACCCTTCTTTGCACGAAGTTCGACGAATTTGTCAATGTACTTCTGCTTATTCGGATCGTTGAAAGGATCTACGACACGTACTCCGGTCAGATCAAATCCCTTGCCGTTCTTCTCAATTTCTTCAGGTGTTCCGATCAGAACGATGTCGGCAATTCCCTCTTTTGTAATCTTCTCAGCAGCCTCATACGTTCTCTTATCCATAGACTCCGGCAGGACAATTGTCTTCTTGTCTGCCTTTGCCTTGTTCTTCATCTCATCAATAAAAGACATGGTTAAAAAAGCTCCTTTCGTGTATACAATTTATAAAACAATTATACCGCGAGGGGTATATCGCTTACAAGTACTTTATACAAAACAAAGTATTACCTGC
>CAYYEB010000260.1:0-2451 GCA_964470725.1 uncultured Lachnospiraceae bacterium
AAAAAGAAGGGCATGGCCGGATGCGTAGAGGGCAGACTTCCGGGAAATCTGGCTCTTCCGAGGCAGCAGGAGCTCTTTGCGGCGATCAACAGGTGCAGAATGCTGCGTATGTGACGGATCGACAGGAAACCGGTTTCGAGGCTTATATCATACAGAATCAGTGGAGTATATCTTTTCCAGAGGAATCAGAATCAGGTTGTCTTTTTGGTATACTTCCTTTTGGAATCCTGATCTTGATAAGAAGCCATATTTGTAGCAGCTAAGGCCGGTTTCCTGTACCTGGGAGATCTTCTGGTCGATCATTGAGGCGGAAACAGGATCTTTTCTGAATTTCACCTCATAAAATATATAGCCTTTATCGTCTTCCGTCACAATGTCAAATTCGCCATGGCGATGCTCTTGCGGCAGATCATAGTAATATTTTCCAATCTTAAAAAAAGGTTCCTCCAGGCGGCCGGATCTGTTTTCGCGGATCAGATATTGTCTGGCAATTTTTTCAAACTGAAGAGGGACATATTTATTTTCAAAATCTTCGGCAATAAATCTGTCGAAGAATACTTCCGGATCCATGACAGCCATCTGAGAAAGTCGTGGATACACATATTTGTAGTAGAATAGCGACATGTTATCTGAGATGTAATAGCCGGCCTTTTTTCTGTTGTGCTCATCGTTGATCGGAGCGACTTTCTCGACCACATCCATTTGTGAAAGCTTCTTCAGTATTTCTGAGAGTACAGGTGTACTTGTCAGGTGAGATTTATTGTAGATATCATGAAATTTTGAGATTCCGCGCGCAAGGGTTTCAAACACGATGTTGGCATTTGAAATCTTTGATAATTCTCCCAGCAGATACATCTCTATTTCATTTGCCAGCCGCGCATCCGGAGAAGCTATAAGATCAATGATGTTCTGTCTGACGCTTTTTTTGGTATCTATAAACTGATTGTAATAAGGGATCCCGCCAAAGACACTGTAAACGCGCACTTTATCCTCTGAGGAATAGTCGGAGTAAAAAAGCGAGGATTCAAGATAATCCATGGGTTTTAAGTTCATTGTCATATCGATACGCCCGAACAGAGGATTTTCTTTTTCCAGAAGAGAAGTCATTGTATCCACATAGGAACCGCACAGAATCAGTTTCAGATGCGCATTGTCTCTGTAACGGTCAATCAGGCTCTGCAGAATGCTGTCCATACCGCGAACGGTTTCTCTGAGATAGGGATATTCGTCCAATACGAGAATCGAGGGCCTTGTGAAGGACTGCTGAAAATAATAGGTCAGGAAGGCCTCAATGGAGTCAAATCTTAAGGGTGGCAGATGATTATCGGACACATAGAGATCAACCAGGCTGTCGAGGTTATTCTTTTCAGAAGTCTGTTTGCATTCATAATAAATGGCAGGAACCGCCGTTTCGGAGAGTACCTGCCTGATCAGACGGCTTTTTCCGACCCGGCGTCTTCCATACATCAGAATAATTTGCATTTCTTCGGAATTTAATGCAGCAAGAAGTCTCTTTTGCTCTCTTGTTCTTCCCAGAAAAGCCATAATCAATCTCCTCTCCTTTTTATTGCAGGTTTCATCACTTCTGATACCCATATCGTAACATGCAAATAAAAATGCGTCAATTTTACTCTGGATAAGATTACTAAAAAAGATCAGAGTAAAAATAGGACAAGTGAGAACGTTCCGGAACAACGGACCATGATAGAGATACATCTTCTTTGAGGTGGGCAGACAGTAACAGATATCGATGGAGCAGTTCGTGAATATCATTGGCAGTCAAAAGCTTTTTGACCGCAACATCATGTCAGGGGTATGTGGTACAATAAGAAAACATAAGACGGAAATAAGTGAGTGATGATGCAGGAGAGCGGAACACTGCGATGGATGAGTACGTGATCAGGCAGCAGAAAAAATTAAGACGCGGATTTACGACCGGAACCTGTGCGGCCGCAGCCGCGAAGGGCGCTGCGTATGAACTTTTGACGGGACTTAGGATACATGAGGTTACAGTACGGCTTCCCTCAGGAGAACGGCCGGAGCTTTCCGTATATCCGGCAAAAAGAGAGAATGTGAAAGAGCTGTTTGGAGGGAGCGGATTTGATGCGAAGGGGGGCTGCGCCGCATCAGATGACCCCGGATGCGGATATTATTGCATCAAGGATGCGGGGGATGATCCGGATGTGACGAATCAGGCGAAAATCTATGTGTTCGTGAAACGAATTTGTAAAGCGGAGATTCCTGAGAATGCCTTTCGGGATCCTGAGTTTCCGGATCTTATCTTGACAGGGGGAGCCGGTGTCGGAAAAGTCACAAAACCGGGACTGGAGCAGAAAGTCGGGCAGTCGGCGGTCAATAAGGTTCCGCGGCGGATGATTTTCGAGTCCGTGCAGGAGGTTCTGGATCGGGAAAAAGAGGATGCGGAAACAATAGCGAAGGATGCAGCAGAAG
>CAYYEB010000261.1:0-2450 GCA_964470725.1 uncultured Lachnospiraceae bacterium
CAAGGTCAAACGCTCATTTGTGCAAGCACAAATCGCGTTTGAACCTTTTGACCCTGATATCATCATGAAAATGTATTCAGGCTGAAATGCCGCCACTGATATTTTCCAAGATCCACCTGACCGTCCGGGCAGGGGATTCCGTCCGCTTCCAGAAGTTCTATCTGCCTGTTCCTGCCGCCAAAGGCAAAGGCTTTTGAAACCATCCCGTCACGATTCACAACCCGATAGCAGGGTATCCCCTCCGGATCCGGATTCGCATGCAGCGCATAACCGACGACCCGGGCCCAGTGCTTATTTCCGGCAAGCGCCGCGATCTGACCGTACGTCGCAACCGTTCCCCGGGGAATCTGCCGCACCACATCATAAACTCGCTCAAATGCTGATTTTTCCTTACTGTTTTTCATATTTCTGCCCCGCTTCTTCTTTTTTATGTGTTTTCCAATATAACACAAAAACTTTCCGGTATAAATCCCGGAGCACCGTCTGCGGTGACTTCTGTGCCGGCGTGCGTTATAATGTGTTTCAAAGATGATTACGCATGGTTCCGCCGCTTCGCGACTTCTACTGTAATCATAGGAAAGGAAAGTTTTATCAGGAGGAAATCGAACTTATGGCTTCAAATCTTGACGATTTTTTTGAAAAGGTCATCACTGTAAAGCTGACAGAAGATCGTGATAATCTCGATATTATCGATCAGACGCTTCTGCCGAATACGATCAAACGAATCAATCTGCACACAAAAGAAGAAATCTGGGAAGCAATCAAAAAGCTCAGGGTCCGCGGAGCTCCGGCCATCGGCGTGACGGCGGCCTACGGCATTGCTGTATGTGCAAACCGGATTGCAGCAGATGATTTCGATACGTTTTATAAGGAATTTAAGGAAATCAAGGACTATCTGGCATCTTCCCGTCCGACTGCGGTCAATCTCTTCTGGGCACTCAACAGAATGGATGATACTGTTCAGAAGAATAAAGACAAGTCCGTCTCTGAAATCAAGGAGATTCTCTATCAGGAGGCACAGGACATCCGGGACGAAGATGTACAGATCAGCCGCAATATCGGCGAAATCGGCTATGGCCTTTTGAAGGACCTGAAGGAAGACGGCAAAGAGCTCGGCATCATGACGCACTGCAATGCCGGAACCCTCGCAACCGCCAAGTACGGAACAGCAACAGCCCCGATGTATATCGCTCTCGAGCATGGCTGGGACGGAAAGGATATGCACGTCTACTGCGATGAGACACGTCCGCTTCTGCAGGGTGCCCGTCTCACATCCTTCGAGCTTTCGAACGCCGGCATCACAACTTCCGTACAGTGCGACAACATGGCATCTCTTCTTATGAAATCAGGAAGAGTCAAAATCATCTTTGTCGGCTGTGACAGAGTCGCAAGGAACGGAGACGCTGCCAATAAGATCGGAACTTCAGGCCTTGCCATTATCGCAAAGTATTACGGCATTCCGTTTTATGTCTGCGCTCCAAGCTCCACAATCGACATGGACTGCCCGACCGGCAATGAAATCCCGATTGAAATGCGCGATCCGGATGAAATCAAGACGATGTGGTACAAGGAACCGATGGTTCCTGAAGCCGTAGATACTTCCTTCAACCCGGCCTTTGATGTCACGGATCACAACCTGATCACCGGCATCATCACGGAAAAAGGAATGTGTCATGCACCCTTTGATAAAGCATTCGAGGAGCTTGGAATCGGAAAATAAAATTTATGCAAAAGTATTTTAAAAAAGCTTCCGTAACCCACGTCCTCATCGGAATCAATATCATTTACTTCCTGATCGTGGAACTGTTCGGGGGGAGCACACTGGACACCAATGTCCTGATCCGGTGGGGCGGAGCCTATGTGCCTTATATAGAGGAGGGACAATACTGGAGACTTTTTACAGCCATGTTCCTGCATGCCGGAATCCGGCATCTGCTCAACAACATGATTCTTCTGTACGTTCTCGGCATTGCTCTGGAACCGCAGCTTGGAAGGATCAAATATACGATACTCTACCTGGTCTGCGGGCTCATCGGAAACATTGTAAGCTATGAATATTACTTAAGCCAGGGGAATTACACCGTATCCATCGGTGCTTCCGGTGCCATTTACGCAGTGATGGGAGCTCTCATCTGGGTCGTCATCCGCAATAAGGGACGTGTCGCAGGGTATTCGATCCAGCAGATGCTGCTTCTTCTGGCATTTTCGCTTTATTTCGGATTCACCTCCGCAGGTGTCGCAAACAGTGCCCACCTGGCGGGACTTGTGTCCGGATTTTTGATGGCAATACTATTATACAGAAAAAAAGGTAACCAGGTTCCTACACTGGACAGGTGAGAATGCCTCCCTGCAGAAAATCCTTAGCAGGGAGTGCTTCTCACCTGTCCAAGGTATAAGCATAAGAAAGGAGTACACTATGTCTGACTGCATTTTCTGTAAACTTGCAAACG
>CAYYEB010000262.1:0-2425 GCA_964470725.1 uncultured Lachnospiraceae bacterium
GCACAAAGGGATTTACGTTCGAAGGTCCGTTTTATCTCAATCGGCGTCATCAGATCATCGGATGGGATGAAAAGGAAGAGCTTCATGCGCAGAAGCTCGTAAAAAGGGAAATGGAGCGTCTCCGCGCTTCATTTAAGGCGGCCACCGATGCCGGATACCGAAAATTCATCATGTTTCTGCACTACCCGCCGACAAATGTTCTTGAAGAAACTTCTCCGTTTACGGATATTGCAGACGAATATCACGTGGAGGCCGTTGTCTATTCCCACTGCCACGGAGAAGAACGATTTCACGACAGTATTCAGGGCACATTTCACGGGATAAGATACTATCTTGTTTCCGGAGATTATCTGAACTTTAAGCCCGAGAAAATTCTTGAGTAGTACCTGAACACAGGTTTATCATCCCTTCGCAAGGAAAAAAATATTCTGCCCGGAGGAATCCTGCAGCAGAATTCCTTCGGGCAGAACAGACTTTATTATCTTTCGCAGAAAGTCTTTAATCCGGATTTCAGCATTTCATATCGGGCCTTTTTCTCTGTTTTTTGAAAATGCACATCACGAAACTGTTCAGGATTGTCCGTATAGTCCAATTTTTCACCTAGAAACTGTTCACTTGTCAGATCAAAGGTCACACCGTTCACCACATTGTAGCAATGATAATTTCCACCCGGTCTTAATACCCCATGGACAGAACCGCCGAAAATATCCTGTGTAAGAAATGCCGTTATGGAGCACTGTCCAAGTGTCGGATTTTCCTTTGACCACTTATCCCTAAGTCTCGGTGCACAGGTATCCGCGCACCAGACATGCAGCAGCGCTTCATAGAGGTCATAGGGATTGTTGATGCCTTTATATTCATCATTTACAGGATGAATTTCAGAAAGTTCCGAATTGTCACTTCCATAAAATTGATATTTCTTCAAATCATTTCTCCTGTTTACCTTGCCAGGTCCTCTGCCAGAAGTGAAGCGCCAAGAAGCCCGGCATCGTCTCCGAACTGTGCCTTTGCCGTTATAATCTCCGGCTGAGTCATGTATCTCTTTGCTTTTTCGAGCACCTTGTCCACATACCAAGGGTTGTAAATGGCAATCGATCCGCCGATGATATAAATATCCGGATCAATCATATAGTAAATATTGGAAATGCCCCTTGCCAGCATTTCGGAAGTTCTCTCAAGAATTTCATCCGCCAGCGGATTTCCCTCATCATGCGCCTTAAAAAGTGTTTTCGCTGTCATCGGCTTTCCGAATTTTTCCGTTGCAATCCGACCCATGGCTGCTCCGCCTGCAATTTCATTTAATGATCCCGGATTTGCACTTCCATGATGATACGGATCGTCACTGACTATCACATTGTAGAACTCCGTAGCATTGCAGTGCGCTCCGTCAATCAGATGGCCTTTATAAACAAAGGAACCTCCCATGCCCGTGGACATACCCAAATATACCACTGACTCATATCCTTTACCGGCGCCAAGTCGTGCCTCAGCAAGCCCGGCCAGATTTCCATCATTATTGACCGCGGTCTTAAGTCCCGTCTGCTCTTCCATATATCTGACAATCTCAAAATTATCCCATCCGACCAGATTCGGAGGGTTGAGTATCTTCCCGTGTTTCACATCCAAAGGTCCGGGACTTGCTATACCGATTCCGCAAAATTCCAACTTCTTAGATTTCATAAACGCAATCAGTTTATCCAGATTTCCCGCTGCCCCAATGTTTCTGTCCGTCGGTGCCTTATATGAATCTATCAGTTTATGATCTTCATTAAAAATGCCTACGCGGATATTTGTTCCGCCAATATCCAAAGCCGCACTATACACTGCTCATCCTCCCGTCACTCTCATTGCCTTTATGCAGGCTCAATTTTCAAATACTCCTATATGAAAAAGCGCATATGTCTGACCTCTTTTTCATCCTGTTCTATTACCTGGCAGATCTCATTAAAGATTTTTCTCACATATCCTTCAGTCAGTTCGACTTTCATGGCATTTTTATAGTAAGAAGGCCCCTTTTGACGTTCTTCTTCCAGCTTAAAACGATCTCTGTCCCAGTCGATTATTTTGTGGTCGCCAAAAATATAATAGTTTTCATTCTCCACGTCTGCCTGTTCATTGATTACCCGGGCATACTGTTTGAGATCTTCCTTATGTCTTGCAAGGATATTTGTTATTTCCTGCACACAATCCTCAGAGACCTGAAACACTGTACTGTTTTCTCCTCTACTTCCGCTTTTCCTTACAAGAAAGTTTCCTTCCTCAAATAAATATGCAGATATTGCCGAAGTTTCGCTAACCTTGCGGTATCCAAATATTGTCTTGTTCAACCTACTCTCCTTTTAGATTATTTTCGCAGTATCTTCTCACTTTTGCAAGAATTTCAGACATAAAAAAATCACCGGATGAACTCCGGTGACTCTCTATA
>CAYYEB010000263.1:0-2342 GCA_964470725.1 uncultured Lachnospiraceae bacterium
TGCTTCCTGAAGCATTCTCTTCTCGTTACGAATGATGATATCCGGAGCGCCGAGATCGAGAAGTCTCTTCAGACGGTTATTTCTGTTGATAATTCTGCGGTACAGATCATTTAAGTCGGACGTTGTGAAACGGCCGCCGTCGAGCTGCACCATAGGGCGCAGATCCGGCGGAATGACCGGAATGACATTCATGATCATCCATTCCGGACGGTTTCCGGATTCCCGGAACGCTTCGACCACATCGAGTCTCTTGACGATTCTCGCGCGCTTCTGGCCGGAGGACTCCTGCAATTCTGCGGTAAGTTTCTCTGCTTCGGCATCCAGATCGATCTCCTTTAAGAGAGACTGAATTGCCTCGGCACCCATGCCGACCTTGAAGTTCGGACCGTAGTCCTCTCTTGCCTGCATGTATTCCGCTTCGCTTAAAACCTGCTTTTTCTCAAGGTTCGGAGCTGCATCTGCAGGATCAAGTACTATATAACTTGCAAAATACAGAACCTTCTCAAGGGTTCTCGGGGACATATCCAGAATCAGGCCCATGCGTGACGGAATTCCCTTAAAATACCAGATATGGGAAACAGGAGCCGCCAGCTCAATGTGGCCCATTCTTTCACGACGAACCGAGGACTTCGTGACCTCAACGCCGCAGCGGTCACAGATGACACCCTTGTAACGAATCTTCTTATACTTTCCGCAGTGGCATTCCCAATCCTTCGTCGGTCCGAAGATACGCTCGCAGAACAAACCGTCCTTTTCAGGCTTCAATGTTCTGTAGTTGATTGTCTCCGGCTTCTTGACCTCACCATGGGACCACTCACGGATCTTTTCAGGAGAGGCGAGCTTGATCTGAATCGCATCAAACGTGGACGCCTTTGTCTCTTCCTGCGGTTTATTGTTCAATTCTGCCATTCATTTTCCTCCAATAAGCCCGTCCCGCCCCATGGCAGGTCCAGGCTTATAACTGCAGATTTTCGTGAAGGCATCTGAGTTATTTTCTCAGCTGTCCTCAGTCGTCACTCATATCTCCATCATCTACGCCAAGGAAGTCGCTTTCCGCGTCTTCATCGGCTTCGTAATCGTCGCTTAAGAGGTTCTCGTCATCGACGAGCTGCTCGGTCTTATCATCGAAACGCTGCTTCGTAAAGCCGCTCTTTGCCAGCTCCGCCTCGTCCTGACGGCGATTGCGGCGGCTGTCTCCTTCGATGACCGAACGGAAATCGGTTTCGCCGTATTCCGTGGATTCCTTGAGATGAACCTCTTCGCCCTTCTCGTTGAGGAGACGAATATCGAGGCCGAGTGCCTGGAGTTCCTTTAAGAGTACCTTGAAGGATTCCGGAATGCCCGGTGTCGGGATATTCTGGCCCTTGATGATTGCCTCGTATGTCTTGACACGGCCAACCACATCATCGGACTTCACTGTCAGGATTTCCTGCAGCGTGTATGCAGCGCCATAAGCTTCGAGAGCCCAGACTTCCATTTCTCCGAAACGCTGGCCGCCGAACTGAGCCTTGCCGCCCAGAGGCTGCTGCGTAACCAGAGAATAAGGACCAGTCGAACGTGCATGGATCTTATCGTCAACCAGATGATGCAGCTTCAGGTAATGCATGTGTCCGATGGACGTCATACCGTCAAATTTCTCGCCGGTACGGCCGTCACGGAGCTGTACCTTACCGTCGCGGCGGATCGGAACACCCTTCCAGAGTGCTCTGTGATCCTTATGCTCATCGAGGTAGTTATATACGACCGGATCCAGAAGATCCTTGTATTTTGCGGTAAATTCTTCCCAGGTATCGTTTGCGTAGCTGTTCGCCATTTCAAGCGTATCGCCGATATCCTGCTCCTTCGCGCCGTCGAAAATAGGTGTTGCGACGTTAAAGCCCAGAACTCCGGCTGCCAGTGACAGATGAAGCTCGAGGACCTGTCCGATATTCATACGGGACGGCACGCCGAGAGGATTCAGGCAGATATCGAGCGGACGGCCATTCGGCAGGAACGGCATATCCTCGATCGGGAGAATTCTCGAAACGACACCCTTGTTACCATGACGGCCGGCCATCTTATCGCCGACGGAGATCTTTCTCTTCTGTGCGATGTAGATACGGACGGACTCATTAACTCCCGGCGGGAGCTCATCCCCATTTTCTCTCGTAAATACTTTTGTATCGATGATGATACCGTACTCACCGTGCGGTACCTTGAGAGACGTATCACGGACCTCGCGTTCCTTCTCACCGAAAATGGCTCTCAGGAGACGTTCCTCAGCGGTCAGCTCGGTCTCACCCTTCGGGGTTACCTTGCCGACAAGGATATCACCGGCACGGACCTCTGCTCCGATACGGATG
>CAYYEB010000264.1:0-2311 GCA_964470725.1 uncultured Lachnospiraceae bacterium
CTCCGGCAATTGAGTCCGAAAATAAGCGCTTTTTCTTGCGTTTTCATCCCGAAAATAGTATAATATCAGCACACTAGCGTGGCGGAAAGTTTTCGCCACGCTTACTGTGTATATATGGAAAATGGAAAACGATATGGAGGCGGATTTTATGGCCGAGGAAGAAACACAGACAAAGAAAAATATACTTACAATTGCAGGCCTGACAAAGCTGCAGAATGAGCTGGACGACCTGAAAACAAATAAAATGAAGGAGATCTCCAAGAAGATCGGTGAGGCCCGTGAACAGGGCGACCTTTCCGAAAATGCGGAGTATGATGCCGCAAAGGATGAGCAGAGAGACATTGCTGCCCGTATCGAAGAGATCGAAAAAATCCTGAAAAATGTGGAAGTTGTCGATGAGACTGAAGCTTCTACAAATGTGGTCAGCATTGGATCCAAGGTCAAGATTCTGGATATGGAATATGATGAGGAAATGGAATTCACCATCGTCGGATCTCAGGAGGCGAATAGCCTGAAGGGCAAGATTTCCAATGAATCTCCGGTTGGAGCTGCTCTGATCGGCCATAAGAAGGGTGAAGTCGTTGAAGTAACGATGGGAGAAGAGGTTTCCAAATATAAGATTCTCGATATAGCAAGGAGTGTATGATGCCAGGAAGAGACAATAAGCCGCAGGATTTGAACCAGCTGAGAAAGGTGCGCCGTCAGAAACTGGCGGACCTGATTGCAGCCGGAGAAAATCCATATGAAGAAGTTACCTATGATCAGACAGAGCATACAAAGCAGATCAAGGATAACTATGAAAAGTATGAGGGAAAGAATGTTTCGATCGCCGGAAGACTCATGGCAAAACGTGTCATGGGCAAGGCTTCCTTTGCCAATCTGCAGGACCGGGACGGAGACATTCAGCTCTATGTATCCCGCGATGATCTCGGTGAAGATTACAAGAAGTTCAAGAAGCTCGATATCGGCGACATCATCGGTGTGAAGGGATTCGTATTTACAACGAAGATGGGTGAGAAGTCTGTTCATGTCAAGTCGATCAAGCTTCTGAGCAAGTCCCTTCAGATCCTTCCGGAGAAATTCCATGGACTTACGGATCCGGATCTTCGTTATCGCCAGAGATATGTGGATCTGATCATGAATCCGGATGTTAAGGAGACCTTTATCAAGAGATCCCACATCATTGCTTCCATCCGCAAATATTTAAATGAAAGGGATTTCCTGGAAGTCGAGACACCGATTCTTGTGGATAATGCAGGAGGCGCTGCGGCACGTCCGTTCGTTACGCATTTTAATGCGCTGAATGAGGACAAAAAGCTGCGTATTTCCCTGGAACTTTATCTGAAGCGGCTCATTGTCGGCGGACTTGAAAAAGTTTATGAAATCGGTCGTGTCTTCCGTAACGAAGGTATCGACATGAAGCACAATCCGGAATTCACTCTGATGGAACTCTATCAGGCCTATACGGATTACAACGGCATGATGGAACTGACAGAGGATATGTACCGTCATGTCTGCCAGGAAGTTAACGGTACGACAGTCATTAACTATAAGGGAAATGAAATTGATCTCGGCAAGCCATTTGCAAAGATGACCATGACCGAAGCCGTGAAAAAATACTCCGGTGTTGATTTTGATGAGATCAAGACTCTGGAAGAGGCTCGCAAGGTCGCAAAGGAGAAAAATGTTGAGATTGAGGATCGTTTCCAGATCGGGGATATCCTGAACGCATTTTTCGATACCTTTGTAGAGGAAAATCTGATTCAGCCGACTTTCATCACAGGTCATCCGATCGAGATTTCTCCTTTGACGAAGAAGGATCCGGAGCATCCGGGCAAGGTACTTCGTTTCGAGATGTATATCAATGGCTGGGAGATGTGCAATGCTTACTCCGAGCTGAACGATCCGATCGATCAGCGTGAAAGATTTGCTGCCGAGGAGAAGAGACTGGCGCAGGGCGATGAGGAAGCCAACCATACGGATGAAGATTTCCTGAATGCGCTTGAAATCGGTATGCCGCCGACAGGAGGCATCGGCTATGGAATTGACCGTATGTGCATGCTTCTGACCGGTGCGGAAAATATTCGTGACGTACTCCTCTTCCCGACCATGAAGTCACTCGATAAGGATGAGGACAAGAGCGAATCGGAAAAAAAATGAGGGTTTGAAATTTGAGATAAGCGGTTCAGAAGAATTCTGGCCGCTTATTTTCATACATGAAACGATTCGTGTATAATGGGCTCAATAATAATGATCGACAGGAGGGTCGGCTAATGGAATGGCGTAAGATGAGACGTTTTAAGCAGCAGGT
>CAYYEB010000265.1:0-2308 GCA_964470725.1 uncultured Lachnospiraceae bacterium
TTCTGGGTGAGGTTGGCACAAATACATCTTCTGTGAATACGGATAAGGAAAGAGTCGCAAAGGCAATTACGGCGGAGGCAGTGAAGACTGCAGGATATGACAGCCTTGATGCGGCTGCCAGCGATGGAACAGCTTTTGTATTCATGGGTCATGGTACATCACATAAGGCGAATATCACGTATGATCAGATGCAGTCTGAGATGAAAGACCTGAACTACAAGAACGTCTTTATCGGAACGGTAGAAGGAAAGCCGGCTGATACGGCCTGCCAGGAGGTCATCAAGAAGGTCAATGATGCAGGATACAAAAAGGTTGTGCTTCGTCCTCTGATGGTTGTTGCCGGAGATCATGCCAATAACGATATGGCCGGTGATGACAAAGATTCCTGGAAGAGCCAGTTTGAGGCATCCGGTGACTTTGATAAGATAGATACGCAGATCGCAGGTCTTGGAGAAATTCCGGATATTCAGCAAATCTATATAGATCATACAAACGCTGCAATCAACGGCGGAGAGAATGAGACAACGACTTCCACGGCTTCAGCAAATGCGCAGAATACACTTGCAGATGGAACATATACCGCGGATTTTACAACAGATAATGCCATGTTCCATGTCAATGAGGCTAACAACGGAAAGGGGACTCTGACAGTCAAGGATGGCCAGATGAGCATTCATGTAAGTCTTGCTTCAAAGAACATCGTAAATCTTTTCTCCGGAACGGCAGCGGATGCACAGAAGGATGGTGCAAAGCTGATTCAGCCGACAACGGATACGGTCAAATATTCTGACGGCACAACGGAAGAAGTGTATGGCTTTGATATTCCCGTTCCTGCGATTGACAAGGAATTCCCGGTAGCACTTGTGGGAACCAAGGGAAAATGGTACGACCATCAGGTAAAGGTCAGCAATCCTGTAAAGCAGTAACACAATAGGGCGTGCATTGTCATGCCCAAGAGGCAAAACTATCCCCCGGACGCGAAACATGGTTTTCTTAGCGAGCAATTTGTGAGCTTAGAAAATCAGTAGTTCTTCTGAGCTGAGGAAGAACTTCTATCATAATAGAGCGCCGGGGGATAGTTTTGCTGTGAACATTCCATTTCATATATTGCCGTATTACGGATTGCACCGATTACACGGTTCATACCCTTCTGCGATGATTTCATCGCGGGTGCCGGTCCATTCCTGCTTATTTTCAGGTTTTGTGGATTTGGCGGAAGGACAGTCCGGGTTATGAAACTTTTTGGTGTTTGTATTTAAGATGTACGTATGAACGGCACTGTCTTTGGAAGAGGCGGTTTTATGTGAATCGCCGGTTGCGTAGTCAATTGTGATACCGGGCTGTACATTGTAGGCGTACTGACAGAATTCCACACCGGGATCTTCGACGGATTTGGCCTCCATCAAAACTCCTGAGGCAAGAAGATTATTTCCTTCGAAGTAAGGCGTGACGCGGTACATGACGTGATTTCCGGTCTCCTTGACATACTCCGCAACGGTATCCTCATTCTCCAGCATTCCCTGTACGTTCATGTAGCGGGTGCCTGTGATGAGATTGAGCCCATCGGCATAGACATTGTCACCGGTCAGCTGATAGCCGATGAGATGGCAGCGGTTGTAGAGATACCCCTGGTCGACATTGTCATATTCCTTCTGGATCCAACCGGTCGGTTTTACTGAAGAGATACTTCCGCGGCCTTTTGAAGGCATGCTTTCCGGTCCTATACAGGCAATGGCGGGGCCGCATCTTCCGAGAGAGTCGAAGGAACTGTAGGTTTCATATGCCTTTGTCGTCATCTGAGACTGTGTGAAGAACGGCTTGGAATGGTTGATATCAACTACAGGACTTCCGGAATAGGCCGGCACCTGTGAAATATCAAATGATGCCGGTGCACTGACGTCCGAAGTAGTTTTTTCGGGTGCAGCGACAGCGGCAGAACTTTTCGAAACAGCAGAAGATATACCTTTGCTTTGAATGCTTCCGCAGCCGGCCATTGTCAGGCACAGAAGAAGCGAGAGGAGCCATAGGGTGAGCTTAAAATGTTTCTTTTTCATGGTTGATTCTCCATTTGGAAGATAAAAATAGTGCGAGTCGGGCAAAACTATTCTACGAACACGACTCGAAATACTTTTGAGGTCCGTACCTAGAGTTATGTCTGAACAGTAACTGTAATTATACAGCTCAGAAGTTTTTTTGTAAAAACCTCTTCCGTTTTGGAAAAGAGTATGCTATACTATCATTCGTTCGCAAGAACAAGTAGGGGAATCTTCTAATGGTAGGAAAGCGGTCTCCAAAACCGTCAATGGGG
>CAYYEB010000266.1:0-2290 GCA_964470725.1 uncultured Lachnospiraceae bacterium
ATTGTTGATGTTTCTCAACTACAGTTTATGCTGGAGAAAGCCGAAGGCTATGGATACAAACACATCGGATTCATTCTGGACAGGGGATATTTCAGCAAGGGAAATATCCATTTCATGGACAGCAAAGGTTATGATTTCATCATCATGGTCAAGGGGATGAAGAAACTTGTCCGTGAAGTTGTGACGTCAGTTCTTGGAACCTTTGAGCAGAGCCGTTCCACAAGCATCCGGGCCTTCAAGGTAAACGGGACAACCGTCAGGCATCAGCTGTATCCATCGGATGAAAAAGAGCGTTACTTCCATATCTTCTATGATGAGAAGAAGCACATGGCTGAGCGTTCCAAACTGGAGCAGGATATCGACCTGATGGCGAAACAGCTCAAGTCATGGGAGGGATTGCAGGTCCGCCCTACTGGGAAATATGCGAAATACTTTGATCTGATCTATTATCATGAAGGTAAAGAGGATGAAACCTTTTCCGCGGCAAGGGAACGGACAGATGTCGTTGACAAAGAGATCCGGCTGTGTGGTTATTTCGTTATCATTACTTCTGAGAACATGACTGCCGAAGAAGCACTGACTCTTTACAAGAGCAGGGACAGCTCAGAAAAGCTGTTCCGGGGAGATAAATCCTATCTTGGAGACAAGGCAGAGCGTGTCTATGGAAGCGAATCCCTTGATACCAAGGTTTTTATCGAGTTTGTGGCCCTCATCATAAGGAACAAGCTCTATACCTGCCTGAAGGATGAGATGATCCGAAATGACAGGAAGTTCAACTTCATGACCGTTCCGGCAGCCTTGCGGGAACTGGATAAGATCGAGATGGTCAAAGGTGCGGACAATGAATACCGCCTCGATCACGCCGTCACAGCAACGCAGAAGGTAATCCTGAATGCATTCGGAATGACAGCCAATGATATCAAACTGAAAGCAAGAGAACTCAGTGCTGAACTTGCCCGGATCGAACAGGAGGCGGCAGAGAAGAAGGCAACTGAAACACGGACATCCGCATAAGGAGGATTACCATGGCAAGAACCAGAAGGACCATCACTCTTGATGAAAAGATAGAGAAGGCGCAGGCGGCAGTGTTCCAGGCAAAGGATAAGTATGACGCTGCAATGGAGGAGCTCAATGCTCTCCAGAAAAAGAAGAAAGATCTGGAGAACAAGGAGCTTCTAAAACTCTTCGAGGAGAGCCCGAAGACCTTTGAAGAGGTCAAGGCATTTCTGCAGGTAAATCAGGAGCAGGACGACAAATAATCTCTCCGCTGGAGGACAATTTCAGCGCTCTCCGGTTTTGAGGGTTAAAAAATCCTGGAAGTTAACATTTAATGGATTGATTCCGAATGAGGATGCCAGATCAGGTGATACGAAAATCGAACATACATGCGGAAAATGAGATCAGGCCATTGACAAACGAGGCAATATCCGATTTGATAATGAATAGAACATATGTGCGGAAACATGTCAAAACATAGAAGAAACCCAATAAATTAAATTGTGCACAATTAATATTTGGAAATCAGAGGATATGGCTATGAAAACAGTTAGAAAAATAGAACCGGTAAGACAGCAGGAAGGGCACAAATTGAAAGTGGCCGCTTACTGTCGTGTATCGACTTCCAGTGATGAACAGTTGGAGAGCCTGAGTGTACAAAAGGAACACTATGAATCTTATATCAAAGATCATGAGAACTGGGATTTTGTCGGAATTTACTTCGATGAGGGAATCAGCGGAACCAGTACGGAAAAGCGGGTGGATCTTGTAAGGATGTTGGAGGACTGCAGGGAAGGAAAGATTGAGTTTATTCTGACAAAGTCGATCAGCCGGTTTTCCAGGAACCTTGTAGATTGCCTGTCTATGGTGCGTGATCTGCAAGGTATGGGTGTTGGAATTTATTTTGAGAAGGAAAATGTCAATACAAAAGCTATGAGTGATGAGTTCCTTCTGACAATGCTTTCAGGAATTGCAGAGACGGAATCTACTTCAATTTCATCTAATACAAAGTGGGCGATCCGGAAGAGGATGGAAGAAGGTTCGTTTCGACAGAGTTCTGTACCATACGGATATGCAATGAAAGACGGCAGAATGATCATTGATAAAAACAGGGCGGTAGTGATAAGAGAAATTTTTGCCGGTTTTTTGGGAGGAAACGGAGTTTATAAAATTGCAAATGAATTGAATGCAAAACAGATTCCGGCTCCTAAAGGAGGAAAGTGGCATGCATCTTCGGTCAATCAAATTCTGAGTAATGAACGCTATATGGGAGACTGCCTTCTGCAAAAAACAT
>CAYYEB010000267.1:0-2263 GCA_964470725.1 uncultured Lachnospiraceae bacterium
GACATGAAAAATATATCTCCCGGCCCTCAAAATCGTTTTGGATTCGGGTCCGGGAAATATATTTTTCATCTCTCTTTTATATGCTTCTTATTCAGTCGAGTTCCTTCAGCATATCCTTCAGAACGTTGCAGGACTTCTTAAACTTCTCCATTTCCTGATCGTTCAGTGTCAGCGGAAGTGTGCGGACCACACCATTGATTCCGACGACGGACGGAACACCGACATACAGATCACTTTCGCCGTACTGACCTGTCAGCCATGTGGAGACGGTATGAATCGAATTTTCATTTCCGAGAATAGCCTTTGTCAGACGGTTCAGAGCCATTCCGATTCCATAATAGGTTGCTCTCTTAGCCTTGATGATCTTATAAGCTGCCGTACGAACGTCTTCCTCAATATCCTCAAATTTGTCGATCGGATATTTGCCGTTGGATTCATCACAGTATTCCATGATCGGCTTTGTCGCAACATTTGCCTGGCTCCACGGAACGAATTCGGAATCACCGTGTTCGCCGATGACATAGGCATGAATGTTTCTCGGATCTACATCGAGAAAATCGCCCAGCATATAACGAAGTCTTGCACTATCCAGAGTTGTTCCGGATCCTACCACACGATTCGGATCGATGTCCGGCTTGCCTTTTGATCTCAGCCAGTCATTTGCCAGACGGCGGACAACCTCTGTCATGATGTCAACAGGGTTTGTGGCAACCAGGAATGTGCCTGTAAATCCGGATTCCAGTACCGGTTCCACGATCGAACGGAATACATTCGTATTTGTTGCGAAGAGATCTCTTCTTGACTGACCCGGCTTCTGAGGAACACCGGCGCAAATCGTAACAACATCAGCGTCAGCACAGTCTTCATACTTTGCATGCCAGATGTGCATATGTCCATTGGAATATGCGAGGGAATGGTTCAGATCCATTGATTCTCCTTCGGCCTTCTCCTGAATGTAATCGATCAGACCAAGTTCGTCGCAGGTATTCTGATTCAGCATTGCATATGCATAGCTCATGCCGACCATACCGCAGCCTACAAGTACAACTTTCCTTGATTCCTTACTCATTTCCCTTATCCTCCTTCTGGATAAAAATGCAATACCAGGTTCTCCTACCCTGGTACCACAAATATTAGCGGAAACTATTACAAAATTATTTTACCTTGAGAATTGCTTTATTTCAAGAATATCTATGCTGCAAGTTAGATGTCCTTTACCATTTAAGCCGAATTTGTTCCCTGAAAGAGCGATGCGTTACACCGGGAATTCTGATGTGATGCAAGTCGGCCGTCCATTTCCGTTCTGTGTATGTTAGAATAGTTAAAATTTTTCACGAAGGGGATTTTATTATGGAAAAGATCAAACGCGGCGGCTTCATCGCCTTTGAAGGGATTGACGGCAGCGGAAAGGGAACACAGATACATCTGCTCAAGAAATATCTGGAAGAGAATCACTATCCGGTATTTCACACAATGGAACCGAACGATTCTCCGACAGGATCACTGATTCACCAGATCATGATCGGCAGAGTCAAAACCACAAATGACGTGATCGCCGCACTTTTTGTCGCCGACCGTCTCGATCATATTGAAAATAGCACAAACGGGATTCTGAAATTCCTCAACCAGGGAATTAATGTGATCACGGACCGGTTCTACTTTTCTTCCTACGCATACCAGAGCGTCGACGTTCCGATGGACTGGATTATCGAGGCCAATTCTCTGGCATCAAATCTTATTCGACCGGATGTCACGGTCTTTATTGATGTAGATCCGGAAATTACGATGAAGCGGATCGAAGAAAATCGCATGACGAAAGAACTTTTTGAGGAAACAGGCCGGCTTGTCGAAACCCGAAAGAGATATTTTGAAGCCTTTGAAAAGCTGAAAGATGAGGAAAATGTGGTTGTCATCGACGGCGCGAGAGCACCGGAAGAGGTGCAGAAAGACGTGCGGAAGGCTGTCATGCCGTATCTTGTGACAAAGTGATATAAGTGTCGGAATACTGTGACGGACCTCTCTGCGAAAACACGCTGCGCTTCGCTCATCTCACTGCGAATCATCTGCACGGCTTCCGACCGCCATAGAAGCGTCGGCGGATCTTCAGCCGGCACGATTCTTGTGAGACTTCGTTCGCTTGCTAAGGATTTTCTGCAGAGAGGTCCGTCACAGTATTCCTCGGTATCCACATAGAAGCGTAAGCTGGATAAAACTATCCCCCGGACCCGAATCAAAAACGATTTTGAGGGCCGGGGGATATGTT
>CAYYEB010000268.1:0-2253 GCA_964470725.1 uncultured Lachnospiraceae bacterium
GTCCGGGCTATATTATAATCAGGGACTGGAAAAGGCCCAGGTACGGGATCTGAGCGGTGCGATTGATCAGCTGAAGCGCAGTCTGAAATTTAATAAAGAGAATATCCAGGCAAGAAACCTTTTGGGACTTGTCTATTTTGAGACCGGAGAAGTAGTGTCGGCTCTTTCGGAATGGGTTATTTCGAAAAATATGCAGCCGGATAACAATATCGCGACTGATTATATTGAGAATCTTCATAAGGATGCGAATCGCCTGGACCTGATTAATCAGACGATTAAAAAGTATAATATCGCTTTGAAGAACTGCCAGGAGGGCAATGAAGATGTCGCTATGATCCAGCTGAAGAAGATTCTTGCACAGAACCCGAAGCTGGTGAAAGCTTACCATCTGCTGGCACTTTTGTATATCCACCAGGAGCAGTATGAAAAGGCCCGGAAACTTTTAAGAAAGGCCATTCGGATTGACAAGACCAATACAACAACGCTCCGTTTTTTAAAGGAAGTAGATGAACAGACAGGAACGACGACCACTTTGGAAAATAAGTTTTCTCTGTGGAACCGCCGCGGACGTCAATCTGATACTCTGACAGGAGAAGATGCGTCCAGCGTCCAGTCTGTTTCCTTTCATCCTATTACAATGCGGATGACGGTATTTAATATCCTGATCGGTGTACTGATCGGAGCGGCAGCAATCTGGTTCCTGTTTATTCCGGCCAGAATCCGGAATGTGAACCGGCAGGCCAATGAAAAGGTGACACGCTATTCTTCGGATATGGCGGTATATTCGGCTCAGGCCCAGGCACTGAACCAGCAGATACAAAAGTCGCAGCAGACGGTCAGCAGCGCGAATGCGCAGATCGATTCGGCCAATGCCAAGACAACGGCCAATGAAAATCTTCTGAAGGCAGTGGATGCGTATCACAATGAATCGATGGATACAGCCGCAACGGCGCTTGGGTCCGTGGACTCTTCACAGCTGTCCGTAGAGGCAAAGGATGTCTATAATCTTCTGACGGAACAGATGCAGTCATCTATGCTGGCCGTATACAAAAAAGCAGGTCTGAATGCTTTCGGAGATGCGGACTATGATACGGCGATTACCAACCTGGAAAAAGCACGTGCCATTGACAGCACGGACTATGATACGCTGAATTATCTGGCCCATGCCTATCGCCTGAAGGGTGATACGGAAAATGCCGATAAGATTTTCCAGGAGATTATTGACGCGTATCCGGGAACGCAGCGTGCGGAAAATGCGCAGCAGTATATGAGTACCGGAAATGTGTCGGAAGAAAGCGCCAAAAAGACGACGGAAGAGATGGCAGCCGAAGCTTCCAAGGCGGCAGAATCCGTCACCGCGGATAATAGCAGCTCGGATGATTCGAACAGTGACAGTTCGGATGACAACTGATCACTGCAGAAAAAGGGAAAGAGTGTTTCTCAAAGACGAAAGGAATTCCCGAAATTTTATGAAACAGCTTGAGTGGAGTGAGCGATGAACCAGATGATGGCAGAAACAATCAGAGAACAGATTGCGCAAATCACGGGAAAAGACATTGTGCAGATCAATGAGCCGATGAAAAATCATACGACCTTCCGGATTGGAGGGCCGGCGGATCTTTTTGCCGCTCCGGAAACGGAACAGGAGCTGCAGGAGACAGTCAGGGTCATTCGGGAATCCGGAGTTCCCTATGTCATTGTCGGAAACGGCAGCAATCTTCTGGTGTCAGACGAGGGCTTTCGCGGGGCCGTCATCTCGCTTGGAAAATCCCTGACCGGAATATCCGTAGACGGGACTGTGATTCATGCAGAAGCAGGAACCATGCTCTCCCGAATTGCAGCGGAGGCGAAGGAACATTCTCTGACCGGACTCGAATTCGCGGCGGGGATTCCCGGATCTTTGGGAGGAGCCTGCGTGATGAATGCAGGGGCCTATGGCGGAGAGATGAAGCAGGTACTGCTCGGTGTCCGGTATCTTGATGAGAATGGAGACATCGGAGAGCTTCCTGCAGACCAGCTGGAACTGGGATACCGCACTTCCGTGTTTCAAAAGCATAAGTGGATTGTCACGAGCGCGGATATCGCTCTTGAGAAGGGAAACCAGGAGGAAATTGCGGCAAAGATGGAGGATCTGAAAAGACGAAGGCAGGAGAAACAGCCTTTGAATTTTCCGAGTGCTGGCAGCACATTCAAGCGTCCGAAGGGATATTTTGCCGGAAAACTGATCATGGATGCAGGCCTTCGCGGCTATAC
>CAYYEB010000269.1:0-2217 GCA_964470725.1 uncultured Lachnospiraceae bacterium
GCTTCTCACGGCAGCCGATCCATTCCTCAAGGCTTCCTACCGGAGCCATGATATTTCCGCAGGTCGGGAAATAAGCAAATTGTGAATACACGATCTTATCGATGTCAGCAGGTTTGATGCCGGCATCTTCCATGGCCTGATGGCAGGCATATGCCCATAACTCATAGATGGAAAGACCTTCATATTCCGGGGTTTTATCATAATATCTCTGCCCGAGGGTACTTGTGCCGATGACCTTCACCGGGCGGGCGATCTTGTGTACTGCCATAATAATCTCCTTTCTTATTGTCACATAACTTTCCGGACAAACTGTCTCAGTCTTTTCTTGTGTAATATCCGGCCTGATAACCACCGTCTACCTTCAGAAGAACACCGGTAATATCGGAAGAAAGATCCGATACAAGGAAGAGTGCCGTATTGGCCTGCTCTTCCGGCTCCGCCAGGCGTCCTAAAGGAATCTGATCCTCCATCGTCTTTGCAAATGCCGGGTAATGAGACTTGAACTGCTTAATCATCGGCGTCAGCGTCATTCCCGGAAGAATCGCATTGATACGCACATTGTGCGGTCCGAGATCGATTGCGCAGGTCTTCGTCAGATTATTGACTCCGGCCTTGGCAACGGAATAAGGTGCCATATTTCCGACTCCCACATCTCCGGCACCGGAGGACATATTGACGATGGATCCGAAGCCCTGCTTCACCATATAGCGGCTCTCGTGTTTAACACTGTAGAAGACGCTGTACAGATCATTTTCAATGATTTTTGTAAAGGATTCCTTGTCCCGTTCCCAGATCGGCATACCGACCGTTTCGATGGACGCGTTATTCACCGCGAAATCCAGTTTTCCAAAAAGTGAAACGGTCTTGTCCACCATCGCCGCAACGGAATCTTCGTCGGTCACGTCACAGATTGTATACTCACAGACGCCTCCGGCTTCCTCTACCAGTTTCTTTGTCTCCTGCAGCTTCGACTCCGTTCTGCCGCAGATTAAAACCTTTGCGCCTTCACGTGTGAAGATCTGCGCCATTGCGCGTCCCATACCGGAACCGCCTCCGGTAATGAGTCCCGTCTTTCCTTCCAAAAGTCCTGCCATACATTTCCTCCTTCTGGTACAACATGCAAACCATTTTGCAAAGTACACTAAAATGTCCTGTCGTTTCGGAATTTCTTTCAACAATTTTTATAGTGTCATTGTATTCCCGAAGATGATCACTTGTGAAATCGTATATTTGCATGAGCTCGGAAAGCACATGCGAAAAATGCATGGAACCTTACATACAGCAAAAATCCGGAGGCCCAGCTGCCTCCGGATTTTTCATCAAACTGCCCATTTCATTTACAAATGCGTCTAATTCTTTCTGCAATACTTCTTTTAACCGTTCAGTTCCAGTCTTCTGTCCGTCTGTCTGCTTCCCGTATCCTTTTCTCCATACCGGCTGCGTACGGTATAGCCTTCGGCCTCAAGCTCATCTCTCGAAACAGTGCGCCCCCAGTGAACCGCGTCATTGAAATTTCCCTCTGCAATGGTCAGGGAATCTCCGTTATTTTCCAGGACGATAAAGGCATGATAGTTACCGATTCTCACAATGTCCCCGGTCCTGATGTTGTCAAAGGGATAATCGGACTGTTCCTCATATACATCATTGACCGTGCCAAAAGCCGCCTCGCTGCAGAGCATGGCAAAGGCCTCGCAGCCGGAATATGTATACGTATAGTTCCCGTTGAAAGTATAGATCACACTGGAATTATTCGTGAAAATCATTCCCTCCGGATACTGGCTCTTCAGAGCAACGATCCTATTGTAGACTGCATCCTCGGAAGTCGACTTCTGGCTGCCGTTCTCTTTTCCCTGATCCGCGGCAGAGTCATCCTCCTCGACCTCCGGACTTCCGGCGCACCGATACAGGAAGGTCACGATCTCGCCCCGTGAACACTTCTGCTGCGGACCGAAACTTGTACGGGACAGTCCGCTTGTGATATCTTCCGCAACAGCCCAGTTCACGGCGTCATAGTAGTACTTTCCCTTGGCTACATCCGTAAAAGAAGCCTGCGGCGCCCCCTCCGGTTCCCCGTCCAGCCGCCATAAAAAGGTTACGGCATCCGCCCGGGAACATTCTTCGTGGGGCGCAAAAGTCGTTGCCGACTTGCCGCTTGTAATTCCTTCCTCCACGGCCCAGTTCACGGCATCATAATAATATGCCCCTTCGCTCACATCT
>CAYYEB010000270.1:0-2211 GCA_964470725.1 uncultured Lachnospiraceae bacterium
ACACCGGAAGGCCGTGAGGAATTACTGAAATCTTATATTCAGCGCCTCAGTGATGGCGAGGATCTGGAATCGGTTCGAAAAGAGTTTGTCAAAAATTTCGATACAGTTTCCGTGCATGAGATTGCCGGAGCGGAGCAGAAACTGATTGGCGAAGGAATGCCGGTCAAGGAGGTCCAAAAGCTTTGCGACATTCATTCGGCTCTCTTCCATGGAAAGACAGAGGCGGAAGTGTGGATGAAGGAAGAGGCAGACCGAAATGCGGGAGGCAACGGCAAGGAGGCAGACCTGACATCCCGGACCGAACAGAAGGCACGTGCGGCAAAGCAGTCCGGAATCGATGCGTCCTATATTCAGTCCCTTGACGAAGGACATCCGGTCCGCCAGCTCATGGCAGAAAATAAAGAGTTATCAAAGATCTTGCATGGTGTGGAAAAGCAGATATCCGAAATTGAGAAAGAGACCGCAGAAGGAAAATCGGTGTCTGAGGAAGAAATCTCACAGCTGAAGGGTTCTCTTTTTTCACTGATGAAGCTGAAGCAGCTTTACAGCCGCAAGGAGGAACTTCTGATGCCACGCCTCGATCACTATGGGATTACAGGCCCGACGAAGGTAATGTGGGGTGTGGATGACGAGATCCGTTCGGAAATCAGAACCTTGGCAAAAATGGTTCGTGCCGATAACGTTGCGAAACTTGCAGATCGAATTAAGAAAGTCGTTGTTCGTGCGGAAGAGATGATTTATAAAGAAGAAAATATTCTGTATCCGCTTGCACTGGAGAATTTTTCGGAAGAAGAATGGCTTGAAATATATCGTGATCTCCCGGAAATGGGGGAAGCATACGTGAAGGAGCCGGCAAAGTGGGAGAAAGGTGAAGCTTTTCTGAAGGAAGAAAGAGAAAAGAGCAAAAAGGAGAACATGCTGACCGGCGGAAAGATTCACTTAAACGGCGGTGAGCTGACGGTGGCACAGCTGGAGGCGATTTTTGACAAACTTCCGGTGGATATTACGTTTATCGATGAGAATGATATCAATCGATTCTTTGAAAGTAAGAATCATATCTTTGCAAGACCGAAGTCTGCGCTCGGAAGAGAAGTATATTCCTGCCATCCGCAGGCGATTCTGCCGATTGTTCAGCAGATGATATCGGATTTTAAGTCACATAAAAGAGACTGCGTGGAGCGCTGGATCCCGAAGCAGGGCAATCCCACAAGAATTCAGTATTTTGCGGTCTATGATGACAACGATGAGTATATTGGAGCGGTTGAGATTGCACAGGCATTTGGTGATGTGCTGCAGCATATCGACAGCATGCGCAAGGTGGACGGAACCCGCTAATAATATGACAATAGAACATAAGAAACGTCTTACAACCAAAAACTCCGTTGCAGATAGTTCTGCGGCGGGGCTTTTATGCTACGGATATTTTTTTAGAATATTGATATAGGTTTCTGACATTTTGAGACTTTCATTATGTATATCACTTCAAGTCAGAACGAAATTTCCTGAAATCTCCAATTGCTTCCCATCCTGCCTTTATAATTTTTCTGACATTTATGCTGTTTTTTCCATGCTGTCTTGCCTTAAAACTGATCGGAAGAAAGTGGACCCGACGGTGATCGTGAACGCCAAATGCGACAAGCATCACATTGGGAAGCTTATAATCCGATGGCATTTTCGGGAGATATTCTTCAAGATAGGAACGCTTCATCAGACGAAAAGGTGCATTTGCATCCGGTACGCGAATGTGAAAAAAGAGCCACAGTATCACACATAATACTTTTTCTATAATGAGCCGGCCAAATCCGTCACCTCTGTGAATGCGATCTCCGAAAACAGCGTCATAGCGGTGGCGGAGTTTCCAGAACCTGCCGAATTCGCGAGGATTTGTCTGCCCGTCGGAATCGGTCTGAAAGACATAGTCTGCACCATGTGCAAGGGCATAGTGATAACCGTAAAGCAGCGTTGGTCCGTGGCCTTCATTTTGCTTGGTTAAAGCGATGAGATAAGGGTACTTTTCTTGCAGGTATCGGAGAATGTCCCATGTATTATCCCTGCTTCCATCGTTTACGATCACAAGTCTTGACGAACGAGTGCCATGGATGTGTTCTTCCTGATTGTTTAATTTTCGGATGATCGGATACCATGCCTTTACAAACTCTTCTATATTTTCCGCTTCATTATATGCAGGTACAATCATATATAAACAGTCTG
>CAYYEB010000271.1:0-2208 GCA_964470725.1 uncultured Lachnospiraceae bacterium
TCTGTATGCGCTGAAACAGATATCATATGTACTTGTGATGCTTCCTCCGGCTTCCCTTGCATACGTTTCAAAGGTTCTCTGAACCGTCTCCAGCTGCTCCTTCGCCTTGTCATTATCAAGACTTCGGATTTCTCCGCTGACCGTAACACGATCCGGTACGATATTCCTTGCTGTGCCTCCCTCGATCAGTCCGATATTTACTGTCGTCTCCGGATCCACGTGACCTTCCGGAATGTCGGCAATGGCCCTCGCCGCGATCTGAATCGCATGTATTCCGCTTTCCGGAGCAAATCCCGCATGTGCGCTCTTTCCATGCACCGTAATCTCAAAGGAAATAATCGACGGGGCCGCCAGCGCCGCACCTCCGACCTCTCCGGCAAGATCAAGTGTAAATGCGGTCTTCGCCTTTATTTTGGAATAATCGAAAATCCGGCTTCCCTGCGCAAACGGCTCCTCCGCCGCAGGGAAGAAAAATTCAAGATCCGGGTGCGGAATCTGATCTTCCTGAATGACTGTGATCAGTTCCAGAATTTCCGCCAGTGCACTCTCGTCATCCGCTCCGAGAACCGTCGTTCCATCTGATGTGATACGGCCGTCTTCATGAACAATTGCCTTTCTTCCCTTGCCCGGGTGAACCGTATCCGTATGGCCGACAAAAAGCAGAGGTTCATGCTTCGCTGCATCCGGCAGATTACTTTTCAGCAATGCAAAAATATTTCCTGCAGGGGCTTTATCCGGTTCATCCGTCTTTCTCCCGAGGATTTCCGCGCTGTCATCCTCCGTCACTTCAAGACCGAGTTTTTCAAGTCTTGCCTTCAGGTAATCCGCAATGGCTCTTTCATGATATGATTCCGCATCAAATGAAACCAGTTCCTTAAAATTTTCCACCAGCCGTTTTTCGTCTGTCATTTACTGTTTTCCACCCTTTCTGCCTGCCGCAATGCGTTTCGCATTACATGCACTTTTATCCGATACGCATTTTTCAAAACGAATCTCTTCCGGCTCCTGATCGCCGGCCATCACCTTGCGGACATCGGTCAGTATAATTGCCTCCCGCTCAGCTGCCGGTCCCAGGGCATATACCTTTCCCTCTTCCCGATTCAGATACTTCACCGGAACAATGCGATTATAAGAAAACGGATGATCTGACACAAATAAAATATCCTTCTCCTCGAAATGTTTTTCCACATAATAAGGATCGAACATATAAACGCAATCCTTATTGTCACTGATACCGGTCAGAAGCACATAATGATCATCCTCAAGACTTAAGCGGACTACAACCACGCTGCCATGGGAAAGTGCATTTACAACCTCACTGCCCTCTTCTAATGAAACGCCTTCGCCGCGCAGATAGTCGCACGCAATCGGGAGCTGTCCTGTATGTCCGAGATTATTGTACCAGTTTGCCAGAAACATCATTGCCGTACAGGAGGTTCCCATTTTTCCGCAAAGTCCGTCCGCTCCATGACAATCCATGCAGTACAGCATCGTTTCCCTCACGATTTCTGCCGGTATTTCCTCCCGTTCAAAGAGAAAGCTGACTGCATTGAGCATGGAAGTAGGGCCACAGTCATATTCAGTCAGCTGGTAATGCAGTGGATTCTTCATGTGATTTCCTTCCTTCCGTCTCTATAATTCCTACTGTATTTGTAGGCATTATAGTATTTCAAAAAATTCACGTCAAGTAAAATTAAAAAATGAGCACTTTCAAAATGCCTAAAATAATATGGTCCTATTTTCGGAACCTTTCTTTTTTATTATGAAGCGGCTAATCTATTTAATTGGAGTTGCAAATATAATACCTTTGCAGCAGAGCAATACTTGTTACAAAGGGCTTCCCGAGGATGGGCAAATGATTATCTATAAGGAAAAGCTCAAGGAGCTTTTACGCAAGAAACAAATCAAGCCCTGGAATCTTTGTTATATTTACGGGTTCGGCAAGTCGCAGACTTCAAGGATCCTGAATGGTAAGAATTTAAGTTTCGAAACCATACAGCTGCTTTGTGAAATACTGGACTGTCAGCCATATGACTTTTTAAGCTATGAATCAGACCCTGAAACAGTCAGACTGCTGGAAGTCAATAAGGAAAAGGCAGCCAAAAAGTACTCGAAGAAACGGGCCAGTGCATACGCAAAAAAATTAAAGCCTTCGAATCGCTCAGACAAGGATTCCAGTGAGACATAAAAACAGTGTCAGATGTATCT
>CAYYEB010000272.1:0-2194 GCA_964470725.1 uncultured Lachnospiraceae bacterium
CTATTTCCGAAGATCAGTCCATTCTTGGTAAATCTCTTATCTATGTAGGTCTTGCAGAAGGTGTGTGCCTGTACGGTCTTATCATCGCCTTCATGATTCTTGGCCAGCTGTAATCATTCGTGCACGAGCCGGATATCTGTCAGATGAAAATGACGGATACCCGGCCTCAAATGGTCTGAAAAGGAGACAAATACGAATGAAAATGTATCTCATCAGTGACAACGTCGACACACTCACCGGCATGAGACTTGCCGGTGTGGAAGGCGTCGTTGTTCATGAAAAAAAAGAGTTTCAGGACGCCCTTGAAAAGGCATGCTCCGATCCCGAAATCGGTGTACTGCTTCTGACCGAAAAGTTCGGAAGGGACTGGCCGGAACTTGTCAATGATCTGAAGATGGAATATAAAACTCCGCTCATCATCGATATTCCGGACCGTCACGGCACAGGGCGCCGCAGTGACTTCATCACAGGCTATGTCAATGAAGCCATTGGCTTAAAGGTATAAGGTAAGATTATGACACAGGAAGAAAAATTACAGCATTTTTATGACCGCTCGATCGATGATGCGAAGGCGGAGGCCCAGAAGGATCTGGACGCCTACCAGAAGCAGCTCGATCAGCTCTTTGAGGAGCATAAGGCGGATACGGATAAGGCCGCGGAGCTCAAGCTCAAGACGGAGCAGACCGGCATTATGCGTGAAATCAACAAGGAGCTTTCCAAAAAGCAGCTCGATATTCGTCACAGCCTTGCAGACAAGCAGGACGAGATCAAGAAGGAAATCTTCGTTCTCGTACGCAAAAAGCTCCTTGCCATGAAGGGAACACCGGAATATACGCATTGGATCTGCAGAAAGATCATGATTTCCAAAAAAGTCGCCAACGGCGAGGATATGGAGATTTATATCGATCCGTCTGATAAAGATCTTAAGGACGAAGTCGAAAAGACCACAAGTACCACGGTCAATATTTCCAAAGATGAATTTCTCGGCGGCACACGTGTGGTCATCCCTTCCCGCCACATCCTGATCGACGACTCCTTCGAATCTCTGATCCAGGATGCACAGGACAACTTCTCATTTGAAGGAGGTGTACAGGGATGAGTCAGATTGTAAGCGGAAAAATCTACGGCATCAACGGCCCGATCGTCTACGTAAAGGACACACCGGGATTCAAGATGTCTGAAATGGTCTATGTCGGACACGAAAAACTGGTCGGCGAAGTCATTTCCATGAGCGGAGATACGACCTCCATTCAGGTATACGAAGAGACTTCCGGTATGAAACCGGGGGAACCTGTCGTCGGTACGGGTGAATCCGTATCCGTCACGCTCGGCCCCGGCATTCTCAATAATATTTATGACGGTATTCAGCGTCCCCTTGAAAAGATTGCTGAAGCCTCCGGCAAGTTCATCACACGAGGCATCACGGCAGCACCTCTTGATGAGACCAAAAAGTGGGATGTCACAATGCAGGTAAAGCCGGGAGACGTCATTCACGGCGGACAGATCATTGCCACCTGCCCGGAGACGCCGTCCATCGTTCACAGATCCATGATGACGCCTCTTATCAAGACAGCAACGGTAAAATCCGTCAATCCTGACGGTCAGTACACGGTCACAGAACCTCTCATGACAGTGGAACTTCCGGACGGATCCACCCAGGATCTCACCCTGGCTCAGAAATGGCCGATCCGTATCCCGAGACCTTCCATGGAACGTCTTGCGGCATCCGAACCTCTCATCACGGGTCAGCGTGTCCTTGACTCCGTATTCCCGATTGCCCGCGGCGGCACGGCCGCAATTCCGGGTGGTTTCGGAACCGGAAAGACCATGACCCAGCATTCCATCGCAAAGTTTTCCAATGCGAATGTCATCATTTACATCGGCTGCGGCGAGCGTGGAAACGAAATGACGGAAGTTCTGGAGGACTTCTCAAAACTCGAAGATCCGCAGACCGGAAACAAGCTGATGGCCAGAACAACTCTGATCGCCAATACTTCAAACATGCCTGTGGCAGCCCGTGAGGCTTCCATTTACACAGGAATCACACTGGCGGAATATTACAGAGACATGGGTTATGACGTCGCTATCATGGCCGATTCCACATCCCGTTGGGCCGAGGCTCTGCGTGAGCTTTCAGGACGTATGGAGGAAATGCCTGCCGAGGAAGGTTTCCCGGCATATCTGGCATCGAGAC
>CAYYEB010000273.1:0-2194 GCA_964470725.1 uncultured Lachnospiraceae bacterium
TGTCAATAGTCGAACATATGTTTATGAAAATTTAATGTAACCTGTCATCGATTTTTTTATCCGTCGCAGCACAGGTAGCCGTGAAAGTCTTCCAGAAATTCCCTGGCATGATAGGCAGCCCTTGTTTTCTGATACTCAAAGATTACAACCGGAGGATCGGAGCCTTCAGAAGTATAAACCCACATATAGCTTTTCGATCCGGCTTTCCGTTCATCTTTGGAGACTTCTACTGTAGTTTCGTCTGCATGGATGATATCGTATGACAGAAGCTCCTGAATCAGCCGATCATACAGTGGAAGAAAATATCGGAATGCCGCCATGATCATGAAGTATAAACCCACATATAGCTTTTCGATCCGGCTTTCCGTTCATCTTTGGAGACTTCTACTGTAGTTTCGTCTGCATGGATGATATCGTATGACAGAAGCTCCTGAATCAGCCGATCATACAGTGGAAGAAAATATCGGAATGCCGCCATGATCATCCATCGTGCCATGGTCTGGCGTCTGATCAGCGCATTGTGATCCGCAAACATATCTTCCATCCGCCGGAACGGGGCCGCATTAACATACTTTCCCGTCATGATCCCGGCCAGGAGTGATTCCGTCGCGAGGCTGCCTTCGAAAAGCGCGGACGGTCCGGGAGCCCGCCTGATGTCTCCGCAGTGATTGCACCGATAGGTATAAACCTGGTAATTCACTACTTCAAAAGTAGCCGGATGGAATTCCAGACGTGTTACGGTTTCAGGCTTTTCTGACAGCTTCTGATAAGTTCCCCCGCATTCGCATTTTAAATCTTCACCGGAAAGTTCGCATGGCACGTCCTTCTGCGGAAGAGCTTTCAGCATGTTTTCACGTGTTCCCTTCGGGTGCGGCCTGCGTTTCTTTGCGGCCGGCTTTTGAACTGCATTTTCCGGATTGACATCTGCTAAAGTCGGCTCCTTCAGCTGAAGCTCTGAAGAATCTACGAAGAGCACCTCCGCTTCGTTGAAACACATCACCATCTGATGATCGATTTGGCTGGACTTTTCCGTATGGCGTCCGTATCTTTGCTGGTTTAAGAGGTTGACCTGCTCGGTCAGAAGCCTGATCTGCCGGTTCGATTCCTCCTGCTGCTCCAGAAGCTTTGAGACCATTTCCGCCAGAAGCGGCTGGGAAAAGTTTTTCAGTTGTTCCTTTGTAAAAGTCTGCTTTCCATCACTCATATAGACACTGTAGCATAGGTAAAACCCGGTGTACAGAACCCGAAGGGAAGTTGTGGATGGCTCAGAAAAGTTGTGGAAAGACACGCAATTTCAAGGTGCTGTTGTGGATTTTTTCTCAGGTAAGAGATTCCGGATACACTTTCGGTATAGCTTTTTTCTGATCTATGCACAGGCCTTCTGTCAGCCATCGGTACTGCTGAATTGTCAGTTCCCGCAGCTCGGATTCAGTTCGCGGCCATTGAAACTTTCCTGTTTCAAGTCGTTTATATAGGAGAAGAAATCCATCTCCTTCCCATAACAATGCTTTTATACGATCTGTCCGACGGCCGCAGAAAAGGAACAACGACTTCTGGTAGGGATCCAGCTGGAATGTATGCTCAACAATGGATGCCAATCCATCAATCCCGCGTCGGAGATCTGTATAACCAGTCGCGATATAGACGTGGTCAAAATCAGAAGTATTACTGAGCATTTAACCCCCTCACTATTTTGCCAATCAACTCTTCCGAAGCGGAATCATCCAGTGCAATCGTGATTTTTCCGTACCGGATCGTTGCACTGCTTCTTTCGTTGTCAAGGTTCATTTGTTCCGACTGCATTAGGGATGCTGCCGGATCTTCCGGCTGATTTATCTCCACAAACTGCGGGATGTTTTTCTCAGCGATCTCTCTCAGCTTCCGCTGACGGTAAAAGAAGCAATTTTCACTAATGGAATGATTCCGGCACCATTCCCTTATAGAAAGTCCACTGGACTTCTGATCATGTATCATTGCCATCCACTGCTGGTTGCGGGCATTTGAAACAAGTTGGCTCATTACTTACCTCCAAATCTGCATTGGTAGTTTTTCAAGCTGGTTGAAAAACTTTCAATAGTTATTGGAGATATTATCTCAAAACTTGGTTTCGGCTGGAATGACGTACGTTGTACCGCTTACCAATAAACCTCAAAATTCTACAATGCCTTTTCACAGAACAGATGGTTTTGTCAAT
>CAYYEB010000274.1:0-2179 GCA_964470725.1 uncultured Lachnospiraceae bacterium
CTATTAACTGTCAAGCAGAAATGTACAAAAAATCCTAAATAAAAATGTACAAGTTACGATGTGGGCTCCTCCTGCACAAAGTCCTTCAGACGGTACGACTTCCCCGTGATCGATACAACATGGGAATGATGCAGGACACGGTTCAGAATCGCATCGGCGACCACCGCATCGTAGAAAACACTGTCCCAATCCCCGAAGTTGATATTCGTTGTCAGAATCGTACTTTTCTTTTCATATCGCATATCGATCAGCTGAAAGAACAGATTCGAATCCTCCTTGTCGATCGGAAGATATCCGATCTCATCAATAATCAGAAGCTTGTAATGATTGAAATGTTTCAGTCTTGCCTCCAGACGATTCTCCAGCTTTGCTTTTTTCAACTGTTGCAGAAGGTCGCTGCATTTGATGAAATAGGTGATGTTGTGGTGTTTTGCCGCAGCGATGCCAATCGCTGTTGCCAGATGGGTCTTTCCGACGCCGCTCGATCCGAGAAACACGATATTCTCCGCTTTCTCCATGAATCCGAGGGTGCAGAATTCCTGCATCTGGGCTTCGCTGACGGACGGCTGAAAACTGAAATCAAAGTCCGCCAGCGTCTTTACAAACGGGAATGCCGCCGCATGGATGGTACTCTGAGCGGCAGACTGTTCCCTGAAATCCACCTGATAATTCGTCAGTTTCAACAGACCTTCGGTGAAGGAAAGGTTCTTTGCCCCAACATCACCGGCGACTTCCTCCAGATGCAGCTTCATCTGGTCCAGACGGAGGATGTCCAGATTTTTTGCTGCCTGTTTATAAATACTGCTGTTACTCATACACTGCTCCTAATGCTCTGAGATTTTCTTTTGCCCGTTCCTCAATGTTCTCTTCCGCGAAAGAGTGCGTCTTGCGGATGAGATCCAGGTAATGGTTCTCCTGATAATTGATCTTCTTTTCTGACAAAGGCTGCAGCGCGATGAGTTTCATGTTAAAATACACGTGGATATAGTCATCGTAAACCTGCAGTGTGACACTTTTTCCTATGTATTCCGGCGGTACGGAATACTGCTTCCCCTGATAGCGGAAGAGGCTTGAATTGTCCACGCGGACTTTATGATCGACCAGCTGATAGGGATTCCGGATGGCCTGCTGCGGTAACGGGCCGAAGGAGTCCCTCTCTTTTTCAAGGTACATCAGCGGGATCTTCCCGGTCCCGGGATGTACTTTCGAGTTCTCCCTGTCATTGATCCTTGCGAGAAGTTCCACGAATCCGAGGTACGTCAGCTGACCGTTGTAGGCGCGGAGCTCATCGAGGATCCGCATCGGCGATTCCACCTTCCCCTTTGTCTTTGGCGTGGCGGCAACGCACGGCTGGACACGGAAACCGTAATCATTGGCGAACTGCTGAAAACGGATATTTATTTTCCCTTTCGACCCGCGTGTCCTTGGCTCATCCATGACCGTTTTCATGTTGTCTGTAAGGATCTCCTCCGGCACGCCACCGAACGTCGTAAATGCGTCATCCAGGCAGAAAAAGAGTACGTCCTGGGATTTCGTCGGCACCATCCGGTAAACGCGGTATCTGGAGAAGGAAAGGATCAGGACAAAAATGTTCACGTCGACCCATCCGAGATCTGTGGTCAAAAGCTTCAGGGACTCCTTCCAGTCGAGCTGTGCCTGTTTTCCCGCCGGCGTTTCGTATCGGATGTACGATCCGGATCTGGCGGGGAGCCTTTTCCGGAAATACGACACAAGTTCCGGCTCCAGAGAAAGGTAATAGCAGAAATTCCCATAGGATCCGCGATATCCGTGATTGTCGCGAAGATACTGCCAGAGGACGCGACGATAATAGAAGATCTGTTCATTCTCGTCCGAGAGCAGTTCCCGGATGATGTCCTTGTAAGGAGTCAGACAGTTCCGGGAAGACCGGTGCTTCGATTTCTGAAATCCATTGATGTATTTGTCGACAGTCCTCCGATCCACGTTCAGTTCTCTGGCGATCTGGCTTTTATTGATTTTCAGGTCTGCCTGTTCCATAAACGGTTTTAACTTATGCAAGTCCTCCAGTTTTTTTATTTCCAGGTCTGTAGTAATTGGTGATTTGATGATCATCGTCAAGCCTCCTTTTAAGCTTATACGATGATATCATTTGTACATTTTTATTCCGGAACTTCTGTACATTTTTAATTATGACATAGCA
>CAYYEB010000275.1:0-2167 GCA_964470725.1 uncultured Lachnospiraceae bacterium
ACGCAGGGCACACCTGCCTTCAAAATTCCCGCCTTTTCCGCTGCAATCTCTGCGATCGTATTTCCCAGATACTGCATATGATCCATTCCGATCGATGTGATCACACAGATGGACGGATGCTCCAGAGCATTTGTCGCATCGAGCCTTCCGCCAAGTCCGGTCTCCATCACGGCCACATCCACCTTTTCTTCCGAAAACCATACTGCCGCCATCAGAAATAAAAACTCAAAATAGGAAGGATGTCCCTCTCCCTTTCGTTCCATTTCCTTTGAAACCCGCAGGACTTCTTCGAATACCCGCACAAAATCCGCATCGTCAATGTCCTTCCCATTGATGCGCATTCTCTCATTGACCCGAATCAGATGCGGTGATGTAAAAAGTCCCGTTTTCCTTCCGCTCTTTTCAAAAGCAGAGGCAAGGAAAGCCGCCGTGCTTCCCTTGCCATTTGTTCCCGCGATATGAATGGAGCGGAAGTTCCGGTCCGGATTTCCGAGTAGTTCCAGACATTCCCGCGTATGTTCATTTGAATGCTTGGTCGTGAATTTGACGATGCCGTCAATATACCCGCATGCTTCCTGGTATGTCATACAGCCTCCTGTTATAAAACCGCATCCCATCGCCGGCGGCACCATCTGCTGTGAATATAGATGTCAAATCGCTCTTTTTCACCCATTTGCGATAACGTGTCGTCATACTGCGTGCAATTCTCCGTTGTAAACTTACTTCTGTAAGCCGGATAAAACGATCTCCCGGACGCGAATCAAAAACTCTTTTGAGCGCCGGGAGATCTCTTTTACCGGCGAACTACCAGTGCACAAGCATCGGATCAGTCCTTCGATCCCGCCTTATCCTGAACCGAGGCGCTCTGATCCGCCAGTCTTCCCACGCCGTACACAAGCGTGTTGGACGTGCTCAATATCTCATGCCCGTCAGAATTCGCCTGAACTGCCACATTGACCCAGTCTCCTTTTTCCAACTTTGTGTCCCGCACCAGAAGGCGGGTGTTGTCGATAAAGGTTGTATCTTTTATCTTATTATTAACCTGGAGTTTACAGGACTGCGTGAAGTTTTTACCTTCCACATACCAGCTTCCGTCATCGCCGGCTTTGCTGATCTTTGTCACCGTAATCGGCTTGACGCCCATGGCCAGATGAGATTGGGAATACGGATTTGTCCTTCCATAGACATACTGCTTTCCATAAAGGATGTCGTACATCAGTGTCTGCATGTCGTACAGATAGCTCTCCTTATGCGTCATCGTCTGCTGGAAACGGAACATCGTTCCATCATGAATTCCGATTTGATTCAATAGCTTTGCGGCCGCCTGATATGCAATCACGGTTCCCGTCTGCTTCTTCAGACCGATGTTATCCCAGATCAGATAGTTCGTATCAAATATGGTGTTTGTTGTCAGATCCGAGTTTTTCAATCCCATTGTCGGAAGATGATCTCCATAGAACATCAAAACTGTCGGCTCATCCCGTTTCGATACATCCTCGATCAGATCCGCAACGAACTGGTCTTCCTCATAAATCTGATTGACATAATATTCCCATGCATAGTTTTTCTCAGCCGTAGCAGCTCCACTCACCTTTATCTTCGGATTAGAGATAACCGGCTCGGTCGGATACGCTCCGTGCGGCTGCACTGAAACCGTATAAACGAAATCCCTGTTCTTTGTGGAATTCAAAGCATCGTTAATCGGGCCGATCAGATTCCGGTCACGCATCCATTCGTTTTCATTCACATCATTCTGCGTATCCATATACTCGGCAGATGTGAATGTATTAAATCCCAGGTAGGAATAGACCACATTCCTTCCGTAAAATGTAGCTGTATTGTCATGGATCGCATGAGCCGTATAACCCAGTCCGGTCAGAGTCGTGGCCACGCTTTCACAGGTGTGTTCCCGCAAAATGCCCTTATACGGATACTCGCCGGGTCCGAAGAAACGAAGTGACATTCCGGTCAGAGTTTCAAATTCCGTATTTACCGTTCCGGCGCCAACCGTCGGAACCCGATACAGACCATGTGAGCAGCTCTTAGAGAGCCGGTGCCAGTTCGGTAATGGATCCTTACTGAATTTCAGCCATTTGACCTCTGTCGGATCAAAAAATGACTCAAGCTGGCAGATGATCACATTCGGTTCCGTTGCCTCCGTGACCGT
>CAYYEB010000276.1:0-2159 GCA_964470725.1 uncultured Lachnospiraceae bacterium
TATTGTCCGCAGGAGTCCTCACTTCTGTCAGGAAGTATTCGTTCCAATGTCTGTTACGGATCCAAAGATGCAAAGGAAGAGACTGTAGAGACAGCGATGCAGACTTCGCAGGCTGACGAGTTTGTCTCAAAGATGGCGGAAGGAATGGATGCCCCTGTGATGCAGGATGGGGCCAACCTCTCAGGCGGTCAGAAACAGCGTCTTTCCATTGCAAGAGCTTTGGAAAAATCACCGGAGATACTGATTTTGGATGATTCAAGTTCTGCACTTGATTACAGGACAGAAAAGAGACTTCGTGAGAGTCTCAAGAAAGAGTATAAGGATACCACAAAGATCGTGATTACACAGCGCATCGGAAGTATTCAGGATGCGGATAAGATTCTGGTCATGGATGCAGGAAGAATTGTGGGAATGGGAACACATGAAGAACTTCTGCGCAGCTGTGAGGTATATCAGCAGATTGCAATGACACAAAAAGGAGAAGCGGCAGTATGAGCAAGCAAAGAAATAATGTGAAAGCACCGGCTGCATCGACTATGAGGGGGCCGGTTCCCGGACGAAAAACAGATATAAAAAAGTCATTTCGAAAAATATGGAGTTACAGTAAAAAATATCATGCGGCTTTTCTGATTGCGGGGATTCTCACCGTTCTTGCGGCGATCTTCAGCCTTCTGACTCCGGGCCTTCTTTCGAAGTTTGTCGACCAGATAAAGGCGGGTATGAGTACAGGAATGGATTTCGGCCGCTTGGGGAAAACAGCAATTTTCCTTTTAGGACTATATGTTGTCGGACAGCTTTTCAGCTTGCTGCAGTCCTGGATTATGGGTTCAGCCTCACAGAAAATGGGACAGGAACTGCGCGACAGACTTTCCGAAAAGATCTGCCGCCTGCCCCTGGGATACCTGCACAAAACAGCAAAGGGTGATACCCTATCCCGTATCACCAACGATGTAGATACCTTAAGTCAGTCAATTACGCAGGTGATTTCACTGTTGGCAAATGCGGCGCTTATGTTTGTCGGAAGTCTTGTGATGATGCTTCTGACCAATATTCCTTTGGCAGTTGTAGCGATCATCTCGGGATTTCTCGGAGTGTGGCTTACAGGGCTTATTTCCAAAAAGAGTATGCCGTACTTTGCAAAGCAGCAGCAGGATCTCGGAAACCTGAATGGTTATATCGAAGAAATTTATAAAAATCAGGCCATCGTAAAGGCATATAATCAGGAAGATACGACAGAAGAAAAGTTTCAATCCCTGAATCAGTCACTGATCCATGACGGTTTCCTGTCACAGAGTCTTTCCGGCCTTATGATGCCGATCTCGAGCTTTGTATCAAATCTTGCCTATGTAGCCGTCTGTGTGGCCGGAGGAATTTTGGTCTTAAACGACAGCGGATCATTCGGTATGATTGTGGGCTTTCTGGTGTACGTTACCTATTTTACGCAGCCGATATCCAGACTTTCTCAGTCGATGCAGATGCTGATGGGAGCCGCAGCCGCAGGAGACAGAGTGTTCGATTTCCTGGAAGAAGATGAGTCTGAAGAACAGAAAGATCTGCCGGACTGGCAGCCTGCAACGAAGGGAAATGTCAGCTTTGAGCACGTGAATTTCACTTATCCGGGCGCTTTAAAACCGGTGATCCGGGATTTTTCAATGACGGCAAAGAAAGGGCAGAAGATTGCAATCGTCGGACCAACCGGCGCCGGTAAGACGACACTGGTCAATCTTCTAATGCGTTTTTATGATATAGACAGCGGAAGCATCAAGATTGACGGAACGGATACGAGAAAGCTTTCAAAAAAGCAGGTGCGGGAATGCTTTTCCATGGTTCTGCAGGACAGCTGGCTTTTTGAGGGAACTCTGAGAGAAAACCTGCTGCTCAATGAAACATCTGATGGAACGGAAAATGCGAAGAACGTGACGGATGAGCGGCTGTGGGAAGTCATGCGTGCCGTAGGGCTGGAACATTTTGTGGAAGTGCTTCCGAATGGATTCGATACTGTGATAAAAGCGGATACAGATCTTTCACAGGGACAGAAACAGCAGATCGCGATTGCCCGTGCCATGCTTGAGGACTGTCCGATGGTGATTTTGGATGAAGCAACCAGTTCCGTGGATACAAGAACGGAATATCTGATTCAGCAGACGATGGATCGGCTG
>CAYYEB010000277.1:0-2149 GCA_964470725.1 uncultured Lachnospiraceae bacterium
GATATGGAGCATCTGTATCCGATCGTGAAAAAAGTGCCTGAGGCAGCGAAGAGGCTGGCGGCAAAGTACTGGCCGGGACCTCTGACCATGATTTTTGAGAAGACGGATCTTGTACCGAATGAAACAAGCGGCGGGCTTCCCACTGTGGCAGTGCGAATGCCGGTTCATCCGGTGGCTGCGGAGCTGATTCGGGCGGAGGGCGGTTATATTGCGGCTCCGAGCGCCAATACATCGGGACGTCCGTCTCCGACGATCGCACAGCATGTCATAGAGGACCTGAACGGCAAAATCGATATGATTATTGACGGAGGCCCGGTAAATATCGGACTGGAATCTACGATCGTGGATTTCACGGAAGATGTGCCGGTCATCCTTCGTCCCGGTTACATTAACAGGGAAATGCTGGAAGAGGTTCTCGGAGAGGTGAAGATCGATCCGGGAATTCTCGACGCCAATGCAAATAAGGGGATCCGGCCGAAGGCGCCCGGAATGAAGTACCGCCACTATGCACCGAAATGCGATCTGACGATTGTGGAAGGCAAAGAAGAGGCTGTGGTGAGCCGGATCAATGAACTTGCCGCCGATGAGATGGCAAAGGGCAGAAAGGTCGGCATCATAGCTACGGATGAGACAAAGGGCAGATATCATGCCGACGACATCCGGGATATCGGAAGCCGCACGGATGATAAGGAAATTGCCCGTCATCTGTTTGAAGTGCTGCGGGATTTTGATGCGGACGGTGTCGATGTGGCATTCTCCGAATCATTTGATACGCCGCGGATGGGAATGGCGATTATGAACCGGCTTTTGAAGGCAGCAGGCCATCATGTCATAAATGTATGAGATTTGCTGCCGGGGCAATGGCTCTTCCGCAGCAATTGATGTATACGGTTTAAGCGTATACCTGTCACATAAAGGGAGGAAACAATGGGAAAAATTACGATTATGGATCATCCGCTGATTCAGCACAAAATCGGTATTATCCGGGATAAGAATACCGGAACGAAAGAGTTTCGTGAAATGATCGGCGAGATCGCAATGCTGGAGTGCTTTGAGTCCACAAGAGATCTGTCTTTGGAGGACGTGGAGGTTGAAACTCCGATTGCAAAGACAACTGTCAAGCGTCTTTCCGGAAAGAAGCTGGCGATTGTACCGATTCTTCGTGCCGGACTTGGAATGGTGCCGGGAATGCAGACCCTGATTCCGTCTGCAAAGGTCGGTCATATCGGTATGTATCGTGATCCGAAGACATTAAAGCCAGTGGAATATTACTGCAAGCTTCCGGCGGACATTGAGGAAAGAGACGTATTTGTGGTTGATCCTATGGTTGCGACCGGCGGATCGGCAGTGGACGCAATTACACAGCTGAAGAAGCATGGCTGCAAGAACATCCGCTTTCTGTGCATTATTGCGGCGCCGGACGGACTCAAGGCTCTGCAGAAGGAGCACCCGGATGTGGACATCACGGTGGGAGCACTGGATGATCATTTAAATGAAGACGGCTACATCGTTCCGGGACTTGGAGATGCCGGAGACCGCATTTTCGGAACAAAATAAAGAAAGCATATTTGAAGGGAGGCGGGTGCATGAGTTTTAAGAGAACCGGATATCTGACCTGGGACGAGTATTTTATGGGAGTGGCGGAACTTTCAGGCATGCGCTCGAAGGATCCGCACACTCAGGTCGGCGCCTGCATTGTCAGTTCTGACAATAAGATTCTGTCGATGGGGTACAACGGATTTCCGACAGGCTGCTCGGACGATGAGTTCCCGTGGAACCGTGACGGAGATGATCCCTTGAATAATAAATATTTCTATGCGACGCACAGTGAACTGAACGCGATCTTAAATTACCGCGGCGGTTCTCTGGAGGGATCCAAGCTGTATGTGACGCTTTTTCCGTGCAATGAATGCGCAAAGGCAATCATACAGGCCGGGATCAAAACCGTGATTTACGGTGATGATAAATATGCGGCCACACCATCCGTGATAGCGTCCAAGAGGATGTTTGATGCAGCGGGTGTCCGCTATTATCAATATACAAAGACAAACCGTTCTGTGAGTATTGATCTGTAAACAGCAGCTTCTGTGCTGGTTATAAAAAATACGCTCTGGCACATGGGGTGCCGGAGAACATAAAAGGAGTTAAA
>CAYYEB010000278.1:0-2126 GCA_964470725.1 uncultured Lachnospiraceae bacterium
ACGCTTGCCACAATGAAAATCAGAAGAACCAGTGAAAGACCGGAACCCAGATGCCAGTCATAGGCCAAAGTAAATTCCTGTTCAATGACATTTCCGATCAGCAGAATCTTTCCGCCACCCAGAAGAGAGGTGATCACAAAAGTCGTAAGTGCCGGAACGAAAACCATCGTGATGCCGGACACGACTCCCGGCATACTGAGCGGAAGTATCACACGCAGAAACGTCTGCCGCTGATTCGCTCCAAGATCCCGTGCCGCATTAATCACATTCCGGTCAATTTTCTCGAGGGAATTATAAATGGGCAATACCATAAACGGCAGGAAGTTATACACCATTCCGAGAATAATCGCCCCCGGGGTATTGATCAGCCGAAGCGGATGCAGTCCGAGGGAGCGCAGAGCTGTATTGATAATACCGTTCTTTTCAAGAATCGACTGCCAGGCATACGTCCGAAGCAGAAAATTCATCCACATCGGAACGATAAGAAGCATTGTTAAAAATGAATTGGAATGTTTTTCCGTCTCCACAAGAAACATACAGAGCGGATATGCCAGAACGAGGCAGATCAAAGTTGCCGCAACAGCCAGCAGAAGGGACATGAGAAGAGCCTTACTGTGAGCCGGATCTGCAATTGCCAGTACATTGGCCAGCGTAAAATGCCCTGCATTATCCGTCAGGCCATACCAGACAACCATAAGAAGCGGAATGATGATAAAGATGGCTGCCCAGATTTCATAGGGCAGTCCCATCATTTTTGCCATTTTATTCGTCTTATTCAATCTTTCCTTACCCCTCTAC
This sequence comes from uncultured Lachnospiraceae bacterium, assembly GCA_964470725.1. Lineage (GTDB taxonomy): Bacteria > Bacillota > Clostridia > Lachnospirales > Lachnospiraceae > Chordicoccus. The sequence continues at coordinate 799 of CAYYEB010000278.1, forward strand.
TGCCACGGCCTGCTCATCTTCAGATTCCGGCTTCTTCATGACCTGAATATTAAACGGATCCACCCAAAGGCCTACCTTTTCTCCCACAAGATGCGGTTTCGTATTGTGCGCCACCCATTCCCGGCCGGCCACATCAATACACATTTCATAATGAACACCCTTGAAAATGATATCGGTGACCACGCCCGTTACGGTACCTTTTCCCGGTTCTCTGAATTCAATATCCTCCGGACGAATCACGATATCCACCGGACGGTTTGTACCAAATCCCTTATCCACACATGGAAATGGAACTCCGTCAATTGTAACCAGTTCGTCATGGACGAATACCGCCGGGAAAAGATTGCTGTCGCCTATAAAATCAGCGACGAATGCATTTTCCGGCTCATTATAAATGCTTTCGGGATTTCCCTGCTGCTGAATATACCCCTGATTCATGACCACGATATGATCGGACATCGTTAAAGCTTCCTGCTGGTCATGAGTTACATAGACAAATGTGATGCCAAGTTCATTTTTGAGACGGATAAGCTCATACTGCATATCCTGTCTGAGTTTCAGGTCGAGAGCTGCCAACGGCTCATCCAAAAGCAGTACCTTCGGTTCATTGACAATGGCACGGGCAATAGCAACCCGCTGCTGCTGTCCGCCTGACATGCTTGTAACCGAACGTTTTTCAAAGCCCTCAAGTCCTACCAGCTTCAGGGCATACTCCACCTTGTCCCTGATATAAGATTTACTCTTCTTTTTGATATTGAGGCCAAATGCGATATTTTCCGCCACATTCATATGCGTAAACAGAGCATAATTCTGGAAAACAGTATTGAGCTGCCGCTGATTCGGAGGAAGATTCGTAATATCTTTTCCATCAAACCACACCGACCCTTCATCCGGTGTTTCAAACCCTGCAATAATACGCAAAGTTGTGGTTTTCCCGCAGCCGGAAGGGCCAAGAAGTGTGACAAATGAATTTTCGTAAATGACAAGATCCAGATGATCCAGAACCGCTTTGTCTCCATACCTCTTGGTAATTCCGCTCAAGCGAATCAGCTCTTTTTTCAATATCAATTCCCCCTCATGCGCAAACGATTCAAGTCCTTTTCACAGCCATTGCAATGCACTCTTATCGGAAGCTGTATTTGCAGCCTCACTGCATGTTCCGCACCCGCTGTGCCAATTTCAGATGATTATATCATTTCTATAGGGAAAATGATATATACACAAAAAAATCCCTTGCATACAAAATAATTATATGCAAGGGACCTTACTGTATAAGCTTGCAATCATGCTGCCGCATGCAACAGGCTTATGCGCTCATATATTTGGAA
>CAYYEB010000279.1:0-2124 GCA_964470725.1 uncultured Lachnospiraceae bacterium
TTCGGGGTTCAGTGTAAACGATTGGGAGGCAGGATGCAACATGAGGATCATGATGCCGGCAATATCACTTGCAAAAATGTTGACAGGACTACATAATACTATTACAAAATGTTGATTACCATACATAAATGCTGAGACAAAATGTTGATCGTATCATATTTTACTGTGATCCTTAGTTTGAAACACTTAAGGTCGCGATCAAAAAGAACTTCGAATAGAAGGGTGATTTTCTATGCTGAAACGGAAAATAATGAAGGAACTGGATAACTGGAAATCCCGTGCGGGAAAAAAAGCATTAGTTGTTCAGGGAGCACGGCAGGTTGGAAAAACTTATGCCATTCGAAAATTCGGAGAAGATAATTATGAGGAGGTTGTAGAAATAAATTTTAAGGAATCTCCATCGGCCGTTGAAATCTTCTCCGGAGATCTGGATGTAAACACCCTGGTAATGGCGCTGCGCTTTCGATTTCCGGATAAGAAAATACTTCCGGGGAAAACTTTGATTTTCCTGGATGAAATTCAGGAATGTGCGGATGCTCTGACATCATTGAAATTCTGGACGGAGGATCATCGATATGATGTGATCGCATCGGGGTCTCTCCTGGGAATAGATTATAACAGACCCTCTTCCTATCCCGTGGGATATGTGGAATATTTGAAAATGTACGGCCTTGATTTTGAGGAGTTTCTGTGGGCCGTTGGAATTTCGCAGGAAATGATTACCTCTCTCAGAAACCTGTTTACAAGTCGAAAGCCCGTTCCGGAATCCGTAAATACGAAAATGATGAGCCTGTTGCGGCAATATATTGCGGTTGGAGGAATGCCGGAAGCCGTGCAGATATATGTGGATACTTGGGATTTTCGACTTGTCGACAGGGTTCAGCATGAACTGTTGCAGGGATATCTTTATGATATTGCACATTATGCAACTTCGGATGAAAAGGTAAAAGCAGAGAAATGCTATCTTTCTTTGAGCAGACAGTTACTTGATAAAGAAAATCATAAATTTCAATATAAAGAAGTGGAGAAGGGTGGTAGAGCTCAAAAATACTATTCAAGCATTGAGTGGCTTTTAAAAGCGGATATTGTTCAGCTGTGCAGACGGGTAACTGATATACAGTATGATCTTGAAGATTACGCGTGCGATGATTTTTTCAGAGTATATACAACGGATTTATCTCTGCTGATAGGCATGAAAGACTTTTCTTTGAAGCAGCATATCGTTGAAAATACACTTGAAGGCAACACGAAGGGCGGCATTTACGAATGCGCGATTGCGGATTTGCTATATAAGAAAGGGTATATCCTTTACTTTTACAAAAACGAATCAACGCGGAAGGAACTGGATTTCCTGATACAAAAAAATGGAGAGGTGATTCCGATAGAAGTAAAAAGCGGGCATGCCAGAGCCAATTCTTTGAAGGCCGTGTTGAAGAAGTGGCCGGACATTAAAACGGCATACAAGCTGATTGATGGAAATGCCGGTACAGACGATGACAGCAGGTGCATAACTCTTCCGCTTTATATGGCGATATTTTTGTGATGGAACTTATTGATGTGCAGGAAAAGTTGCGTAATCGCTGACAGGTTACCTTAAACAAACTGAGTTTTCCATGGAAAAGGGAGGAGTTCCTTTGATTAAAATTTGCTTTGTCTGCCACGGAAACGTCTGCCGGAGCGTTTCCGCCCAATATATCTTTCAAAATCTGGTGAATCAGGCAGGACGCGCGGATGATTTTTATATCGATTCTGCGGCGACATCCTATGAGGAAATCGGCAATCCGGTTTATCCGCCGATGCGGAAGGCCTTAAAGAAGGCCGGCGTTCCGATCGGGGATCACACCGCCCGTCATCTGGAGCGGTCGGATTACGAAAAGTTTGACCTCATCATCGGAATGGATGAGGAAAATATGTACTACATGCGGCAGATCCTCGGCAGCGATCCGAAGAACAAACTTCACTACCTGATGGAGTTTACCGACCATCCGGATACGAAAATCGATGATCCCTGGTATACCAGACAATTCGATTTCTGCGTACAGCAGATCCGGGAAGGTTGTGAAGGACTGCTGCAGTCGGTTTGAGGAAGAAAAGGAGAACAAAACGATTGCGAGTGCCCGGGAG
>CAYYEB010000280.1:0-2118 GCA_964470725.1 uncultured Lachnospiraceae bacterium
TGGTGAAAATAAGAATCTCGATGCGATTGAGTTCTTCAAGCATTTAAATACACTGCTTCGCGGAAGAAATCCGGGCGTGGTAACGATTGCCGAGGAGTCTACGGCATGGCCGAAGGTGACCGGTGATGTAGAGCATGAAAACGGCCTCGGATTCACGCTCAAGTGGAACATGGGCTGGATGAATGATTTTCTGGAATATATGAAGCTCGATCCGCTGTTCCGCAAGGGCAACCACTATAAGATGACATTTTCCACATCCTATTGCTATTCGGAAAAATATGTTCTGGTGCTCAGCCATGACGAAGTGGTTCATCTGAAGTGCTCGATGTGGTCCAAGATGCCGGGCATTTACGAGGATAAATTCTCGAATCTGAAGGCGGGTTATACCTATATGATGGGTCATCCGGGCAAGAAGCTTCTCTTCATGGGCCAGGAATTCGGTCAGCAAAGAGAATGGAGCGAAGCCCGGGAGCTGGATTGGTTCCTGCTTGATACGCCGCTGAATAAGCAGCTGCAGGACTACGTCCGTGATCTTTGGAAGACATATGAGAAGTATCCGGCTCTTTATAAGACGGATTATGATTATCGCGGATTTGAATGGATCAATGCGGATGATGCGACAAGATCGATCTACAGTTTCTGCAGAATTGATCCGGATCCCAAGGGCAAGAACCTGCTCTTTGTCCTCAATATGACTCCGATGGCACGTGACGATTATCGGGTCGGCTGCCTGGAACCGGGCAAATATAAGCTAATTCTCAACTCCATGGATCCGAAGTACGGCGGAACGACGGAACTGAAACCGAAGACCTATACAGCGGAGGAATCCGAATGTGACGGAAAACCGTATTCTTTCGGATTCAAGCTTCCGGGCTATGGTGCAATGGTCTTTGAGTACAGCCATTACGACTTTGAGGCGGAAAAGAAGAAGAGACAGGAAGCCGCCGCGAAGAAGGTAGCGGAAGAGAAGGCGAAGGCGGAGAAGAAGGCCGCCGAAGCAAAGAAGAAAGCCGCAAAGAAGGCAGCCGAGGCCAAGGAAAAGGCTGAGAAAAAGCTCGCCGAGGAGAAGGCGAAGGCAGAAAAGAAGGCTGCAGAGGAAAAGGCGAAGGCCGAAAGAAAAGCCGCCGAGGCAAGAGCGAAAGCTGAAGAAAAGGCTGTGGAAGTCACAACAGCGGCAGGAAAAAAGAAAGAAGAAGCGAAAGCCAAGGCAGAAGAAGTCAAGGCGAAGGTGTCCGAAAAAGCCGGGGAGGCTAAGGATAAGATTGCCGAAAACACAAAGGAAGCCAGGGACTCCGTGAAGGAGAAAACTTCTGAAGTGAAGGAAAAGGTATCTGAAAAAGCTTCTGATGCAAGGAAAACGGCTGAAGTCAAAGCTGCTGAGGTAAAGGAAAAAGCCGCTGAGACAACGGAGAAGGTGAAAGCGGAAACTTCGATCAAGGCTTCCGAAGCGAAGGCAAAGGTAAAGGAAGAAACCGCGAAGGTGCAGAAGAAGGCTGAAAAGGCAGCATCCGAGGTAAAGGAGAAGGCGGCCGAATCTAAGACGAAACGGAAGTCCTCTGCAAAGACAAAGAAGGTGACTTCAAAAACCGCTTCTGCTCCGGAAAAAAAGACAGCATCGAAAAAGACGGATGCGGATAAGAAAAAGTAAATAGCACGATGGATGATTCTTATAAAGAAAATGGGAACTGCGCCTGATTTCAGGTGCAATTCCTTTTTTCTTACTGATGACAGGTTACCTTAAATTTTCATAAACATACGTTCGACCATTGACAAGAGTCAGTGACTTGTGAACTGCTTCGTAAGATTGTGATATTTGCGGAGGTAGTGATCAAGTCACCGGCTCTTATAAAGTAAAACTATATCTCTAATGAACAGTAACGTCATAAATGCAGGAGGATTGATCTGATATGGTGACAGCTTTTATTTGTGTGATACTGGCTCTGATTACGGTATTTGCGATTCGCGGGAGCCGGAAGCATTTCAAAGGAGAAGGCGGGTGCTGTGAAGGCGGCGATGCAGTCCCGGAAGATGTGAAGGAACTTGAAGGAGAGAAGAAGGGCGAAAAAATCGTTCATATTGAGGGTATGCATTGCGATAACTGTAAGAATCGTGTACAGC
>CAYYEB010000281.1:0-2098 GCA_964470725.1 uncultured Lachnospiraceae bacterium
TCTGGATCTCGGTGAGTATGACTGCGTCGCGGTCGTGACATCGAATACATTTAATGCGGATGGTGTGATGTTTGAATATACACAGTCACGGCATGTGCCGGATCAGTTTGCGTTTACCGTGCAGGCGAAAAGAGAGTAAAAGGAGCGCATTGATACAGGTTTGACGGAGAACACAGATGTCCTGGATGACTGTCGTGGGAATATACTTCTTGCGGATACCAGTTATAACAGCAGGAACCGGGAACACGACTGTGTAATTGAAAAAGCATAACAGAAGAGCTTTCTATGGGATATTTGTCTGAAAAGTGTAACTGCGAGGAGAAGTCACTCCTGGCGGTTACACTTTTTTGCTGTGCAGTGGGGAAAATGTTTCAAGAAGCAGCTTCACAGAACAGATCTAAAGATGTTCAAACAAATATTGAAAAAGTTCTTGACAAACTTGTTTGAACAAGTATAATGAAACCATCAGATAAAGTTGTTCAAACAAATACAAAGAGGAGAACGTCATGGGAAAGTACACGGAAGATTCCAAAAAGCTTTTGGAATATATCGGCGGTAAAGAAAACATCGGAGCCGTGTCGCACTGCGTTACACGTATGCGTTTCGTTCTGAATGATCCGAAAAAGGCGGATGTTCAGAAGATCGAAAAGCTTAGTTCTGTCAAGGGAACCTTCACACAGGCCGGTCAGTTCCAGGTCATCATCGGCAATACGGTGTCTGACTTTTATAATGATTTTACAGCGGTCGCCGGTGTCTCCGGAGTATCGAAGGCGGAGGTCAAGGCAGCGGCAAAATCCAACCAGAATGCGCTTCAGAAGATCATGACCAATCTGGCCGAAATATTCGCGCCTCTTATTCCGGCGATCATCGTTGGAGGCCTGATCCTCGGCTTCCGGAACGTTATCGATTCCATGGCGATCTGGGGAGGCGGGCATACACTCGTGGAACTTTCTCAGTTCTGGGCAGGCGTGGATAAGTTCCTGTGGCTCATCGGCGAAGCTGTTTTCCAGGTTGGTATTCCGGTCGGTATCTGCTGGTCCGTCACCAAGAAGATGGGCACCACAGAGATGCTTGGTATCGTACTTGGACTTACACTTGTCAGCGGACAGCTGATGAACGCCTATTCCGTTGCAACGGCAACCGCAGCGGACTGGCAGAAATATGTATGGGACTTCGGTTTCGTACAGGTCAAGATGAGAGGCTATCAGGCACAGGTTCTGCCGGCAATTCTGGCAGCATTCTGTCTGGTATATCTTGAAAAATTCTTCCGGAAGATCATTCCGGCGGTCGTATCGATGATCGTAGTTCCGTTCTGCTCCCTGCTTCTGGCAGTCATGGCAGCACACTTCGTTCTCGGACCGTTCGGATGGTGGCTCGGATCTCTGATTTCCAAGGTTGTTTACGCAGGTATCACAGGACCTGGACGCGTTGCCTTTGGTGCCGTCTTCGGATTTATCTATGCACCGCTCGTCATCACAGGTCTACATCATATGACAAACGCCATCGACCTTCAGCTGATTGCGGATTACAAGGGTACAATGCTCTGGCCGATGATAGCTCTTTCCAATATCGCACAGGGATCCGCAGTTCTGGCAATGTGCGTCCTTCAGAAGAAGGATGCCGAAAAACAGGAAGTCAATCTTCCGGCAACTATTTCCTGCTATCTTGGTGTCACAGAACCGGCTATCTTCGGTGTTAACTTAAAATACAATTTTCCATTTATCTGCGGCATGATCGGATCTGCAGTGGCAGCGGTCTTCTCGGTTGCCACAAACTGCACGGCCAATGCCATCGGTGTCGGAGGTCTTCCGGGTATTCTTTCCATGCAGCCGCAGTACTGGGGAACTTACGCAATCGCAATGCTGATCGCAGTTGTCATTCCGTTCGCGCTGACCATGATCGTCGGAAAGAAGAAGGGAATTGACAAGGATGCTGCAAGGGCAGCAAAGGAACAGGAAGCAATTGAAGCTGCAGAGCAGGCAAAGGAAGCTGCCAAAGAAGACAAGAAGCCGGTAGAACTCAGAGCATTCCTTGACGGCAAGACCGTTCCGATGAACGAGGTTCCGGATCAGGTATTTGCTTCTCTCGCCCTGGGCGA
>CAYYEB010000282.1:0-2095 GCA_964470725.1 uncultured Lachnospiraceae bacterium
GCGGACCGGTTCCGCTTCCGACAAAGAAGGAAGTAGTTACAATTCTTCGTGCTGTTCATAAATATAAGGACAGCCGTGAGCAGTTCGAGCAGAGAACACATAAGAGACTGATTGATATCATTGCACCGACACAGAAGACAGTAGATGCGCTGTCCCGTCTGGAAATGCCGGCTGGTGTCTATATCGACATCAAGATGAAAACAAAGTAAAGCATCCAACTAGAATGATTGCACAATCGCGCAATCCGCTGTAAGGAGGAAATCAAACGATGACAAAAGCGATTCTCGCTAGGAAGATCGGTATGACTCAGGTCTTCAACGAAGATGGCACACTGACTCCTGTCACGGTTCTTCAGGCAGGTCCGTGTGTGGTCACACAGGTAAAGACAAAAGACAATGACGGCTATTCAGCTGTTCAGGTGGGCTTTGAAGATAAGAGAGAGAATCTTGTCAATAAGCCGCTGAAGGGCGTATATGAGAAGGCCGGTGTTACACCGAAGCGTTTCCTGCGTGAGTTCCGGTTCGATAATGCTGAAGAATATAAGCCGGGCCAGGAAATCAAGGCAGACGTGTTCGCTGCAGGCGATCACATCGATGCAACAGCTATTTCCAAAGGTAAAGGATATCAGGGTGCTGTAAAACGTCTTGGACAGCACAGAGGACCGATGGGACATGGTTCCAAGTTCCACAGACATCAGGGTTCCAATGGTACTTCTTCCGATCCGAGCCGTGTATATCCGGGCAAGGGAATGCCTGGTCAGATGGGCAACAAGCGTATCACGATTCAGAATCTTGAAATCGTACGCGTTGATGCTGAAAATAATCTCCTTCTTGTCAAGGGTGCCGTTCCGGGCGCAAGAAAGTCCCTTGTAACAATTAAGGAATCAGTCAAGGCGAAGAAGTAATAGAAGGAGGACGAATTACGATGGCTAACGTATCTGTATTCAATATGGATGGCCAGGAAGTCGGAACAATCGAATTAAACGATAGCGTTTTCGCTGCTCCGATCAAAGAGAACCTGGTACATCAGGCAGTCGTGCTTCATCTCGCTAACCAGAGACAGGGCACACAGAAGGCCAAGACCCGTTCAGAGGTTTCCGGCGGCGGTGCAAAGCCGTGGCGCCAGAAGGGCACCGGTCATGCAAGACAGGGATCCACGAGAGCACCGCAGTGGAGACACGGCGGAACGGTATTTGCTCCGGTTCCGAGAGACTATTCATTTAAGATGAATCAGAAGGAGAAGAGAGCTGCACTTCGTTCTGTTCTTTCTTCAAAGCTTGCCGACAACGATCTGATCGTTGTGGATCAGCTGACATTTGATACAATTAAGACCAAGAACATGGTGAATGTTCTGAAGAACCTGAACGCAGACAAGGCATATGTGGTAACGGACAAGGCCGACAAAAACGTATATCTTTCTTCCAGAATTCTTCAGAATGCGGAAGTAACACATGCCGGTGCACTCAGTGTGTACGACATGCTGAAGTATGAGAAACTGATCCTGACACAGGATGCAGTCAAGACGATCGAGGAGGTATTCGCGTAATGGCAGATCTGAAGTATTATGATGTCATCCTCAAGCCGGTCATCACAGAAAAATCCATGGATATCATGGGCGACAAGAAGTATACATTCTATGTCCATCCGGAAGCAAACAAGGCTCAGATCAAGGAAGCTGTCGAGAAGATGTTCGATGGCGTCAAGGTCAAGAAGGTCAACACAATGAACCTTCCGGGCAAGGAACGCAGAAGGGGCTATGTCACAGGCAAGACTGCAAAGAGAAAGAAAGCAATCGTTGCTCTGACAGAAGACAGCAAGGACATCGAGATTTTCAATGAGCTTTAATCACTGAAAACGAATTATACGCAGCAAAAAGCGTGACAATAAAGATCAAGGAGACTTAAATCATGGGTATTAAGACATATAAGCCTTATACACCGTCCAGAAGAAACATGAGCGGTTCTGATTTCAAGGAAATCACAAAGACCACTCCTGAGAGATCTCTGACGGAAGTTCTGAAGAAGAACGCCGGCCGCAATAATCAGGGTAAGATCACAACCCGTCATCACGGCGGCGGAAGCAGAAGAAAATACAGA
>CAYYEB010000283.1:0-2083 GCA_964470725.1 uncultured Lachnospiraceae bacterium
TAAGAATCCTCCTTGTGAATAGATATGATATATGTATCATATCTATTCACAAGGAGGATTCTTATGAAGAAACGTGTTTTAGCTCTTGCCATGGCAGGGCTGATGGTTGCCGGCCTTGCAGGCTGCGGCAGCAGCAGCTCAAGTTCATCAACAAGCACATCCACTGCAACTTCCGCAAAGGAAGCAGCCGGATCTACAGCCGAAGCCAGCTCCACAGCAGCCGGCGGCGGATCTTCTTCCGGAAAGTCTCTTCGTCTTGTCAACGGCAAGATCGAGGTTGATGCCCAGCTGAAGGAACTTGCAAAGGCATATGAAAAAGAGACCGGCGTTAAGGTTTCCATCGAATCCATGGGCGGCGGTGTTGATATTCAGGGTACCCTGAAGGGCTATTATCAGGCTGATAACATGCCGGATATCTTCGTCTGCGGCGGTCCTACAGACTTCGCAAACTGGACCGGCAAGCTTGCTGATATGAGCGATGAGAAGTGGGTTTCCGATACGGATGCCGCTTATAAGGATGACGACGGCAAGGTCATCGGCTTCCCGTATACAACAGAAGCAATCGGTCTTGCTTATAACGAAGACATTCTTAAGAAGGCCGGCGTAGATCCGAAGTCCATCACAGGACCGGATTCCATGAAGAAGGCTTTCGAAACACTTGATTCCAAGAAGGATGAGCTCGGACTTACAGCAGTTGTTGGCTACTGTGCAGAAGCTACAAACCTCTACTGGTCCACAGGTAACCATCTCTTCGCAGTCTATGAAGATGAGGGTCTCAAGCGTGACGATACAAAGTACTTCGATATGCTGAGCAAGGACGGCAGCGTTGATGAAAAGCGTATGAATGATTACGCTAACATGATCGGCCTGTTCAACAAGTATTCTGATCCTGATCTTCTTGTTTCCGGAACTTATGATCAGCAGATCCTGAACTTCGCTTCCGGCAAGTATGCATTTGTTACACAGGGTTCCTGGATCGGATCCACAATGACATCAGACGATAAGGAAGCTTATGACAAGGCTGGAGACTTCAAGGTCGGCATGGTTCCGTATGCATTTGAAGAAGGCCAGGATACAATCCTGACAAACTCTCCTTCCTGGTGGGCAGTATATCAGAACGGCAATGTGGATGAAGCTAAGAAGTTCCTGCAGTGGTGCGCAGGTGACGAAGGTCAGAAGATTCTCGTCAATGACGCCGGCTTCATTTCCCCGTTCAAGTCCTGCAAATATGTTGCATCTGATCCGTTCGCTCAGACAATCTCTGATTATATGAAGGCAGACAAGACATCCGGCTGGCATTGGCTCGGCAACAAGGAAGGTCTTGCACAGAACGCCCTCGGTGTTGTATATCAGGATTTCGCATCCGGAAATATTCCTGATGCAAAGACATTTGCTCAGACTATGACTCAGGTTCTGAAACAGTATTACGCTTCATAAGCTGATGTAAGTTTTAGTTACATACGCTGATTTTAGGGCGGGCAGCGGCAGATGACCGCGGCCCGCCTTTGTGTTAGGAGGATAATCATTATGAAGGCAAATTCGATGGGACAGAAAGCATTCTCGATTGCCGTAATGGCAGCCTCACTGCTGCTGCTTATTATTGCACTCGGAATGGATTTTGCAGGAACAGGATTTGCAGGCCGCGGACCGATGCTTATCATCGGCATCCTTGCCTTCCTTTTCGGGCTCTATCAGTACCCGACACCGAAGCATCATCGCGCCATTGTCTATTTCATTTTTCTGTTCCCGCTTCTTTTCACATTCTTTGTAACCGTTGTCATTCCTCTGATCCTTGGTATCGGATATTCCTTTACTGACTGGACAGGTGTCACGATTACAAAAAACGTCGGTTTCAAAAACTACTCTACCATGTTTCATGACCCGGCATTTATCTACTCCATTCTGATCACATTTCTTTTCGTTGTGGTAAACATGGTTCTGATTAACCTGGTCGGATTCCTGCTGGCTCTGCTCTGCACCTCCGCCATCAAAGGTACCGGATTCTTCCGTGCGGCTTATTTCCTGCCGAACCTGATCGGCGGTATCGTACTCGGTTATATCTGGCAGTTCGTATTTAACAACG
>CAYYEB010000284.1:0-2073 GCA_964470725.1 uncultured Lachnospiraceae bacterium
GACACAACCGGATTCGTATTTGTAACGACTCTTCCGAATGCTACGTCATGCTTCTGGAGGCGATTCACCAGCTCCGGATCATTAAATGTCGTCGTCCGGTAATAGTTTTCATTCTTGTCCTCAAATGTGATGTAGTCATTATTCAGCTGTGCTTTTTCTACCTTGCCCTCGGAAACCATGTTCAGGAACGTACTGTAATCCACGTCCTGAATCCGGCTGTTGTTGATTGCCGGTACCAAAAGGGCATTGATCAAAAGCATGGCTATGATGACGACCACCACATAGATGATCAGGGGCCTGTTATCAGGCTTTTTTACATTGTTCATAGGCACACCTTTCTGTGTTTACTGCTGTGTACAACAGATTTATCCACCAAATTATAATATAAAGGTTGTTGAAAAAGAACTGAAAACATAAAAACGTCACAAATCTTTTCCATCAATGGATATTAGCACTTTATCACTCGGAGTGCTAATGTCAATAGATTTTATACATTTTTAAGTTTTATGTCAATTAAAATATCTGTAGGATGCATACGGTCACGCATCATGGCCTGATTGCTCCGGGCCATGATGTCTGACCCGTCAATCAGAAAATCCCTGTATCCGATTCTCTCGGATACAGGGACTTTCGAATTCAGTATGTTTTTATTTTTACGCGTTCTGCTGTGCCGCAGCCTGATTCTCTTTTCTTTCATCTTCCGGAATATAGTTCGGATGATCGGACTTCCAGAGTTTCTCGGCAACAGGCTTCCATGCCTTTGCGTACGGCTCAACCTTCTCGCACAGATGCTCGGAAGATTCCGGCTCCTGCATATCGGTGCTGTGTGCGCCGGACTTCTTGACCATTTCCGTCAGTTTTCCCGGATTCTCAAGGAACGGGCACGGACGAAGCAGGTTCTCGCTGAACGGCTGACCCTTATGATACTCCTGGAAGAGCGGCTGTGTCAGGCACTCCATAAGGCTCTTCTCGTGAATATTTGCACCTGAATAATGAATGAATACGCACGGTTCCATATCGCCGTTCGGATTGATATGGCAGTATGCCTTGCCGCCGGCGATGCAGCCGCCGACCCATTCACCGTCGTTCTGGAAATCCATCAGGAAGATCGGCTTGCCGCCTTCAAAACCACGGATCTCACGGATTCTGTGATACATATACTCTCTCTGCTCCGGAGTCGGTACAAGATCCATTGTCGCATCCATACCTGTCGGCATGAAGTGGAAATACCAGCCATAGGTAACGCCCTTGCTGATCAGGAAATCCATAAATTCATCGGATGTCACGTTCTTGTAGTTTGCGGATGTGTAGCAAACGGAAACACCGTAGACAAGACCGTTCTTATGAAGCAGGTCCATCGTATCCATGATCTTCTGGAATACACCCTTGCCGCGGCGTGCATCTGTGGACTCTTCCATACCTTCTACGGAAATGGAAAGAAGAATATTCTTGCATGCCTTCATCTCATCACAGAACTCCTGATCAATCAGTGTTCCGTTTGTGTAGAGCATGAAACCGCAGTCACTGTGCTTATGTGCGAGTTTGAAGATATCTCTCTTGCGGACAGTCGGCTCGCCGCCGGTCATGACATAGAGGTGACATCCATACTCCTTACCCTCTGTGACAATCTTATCCATATCCTCATAACTTAAGTTGAGCTGTCTGGAATACTCGGATGCCCAGCAGCCTGTGCAGTGAAGATTGCAGGCACTCGTCGGATCGAAAAGAATGACCCACGGAAGCCTCGTTCCGAGCTTCTTGCTGTTCTTCTGCACTTCACGGTATCCCATGCCGCCTTCAAATCCGAAGCTCATGAAGATGCCCTTCAGAAAATCGATATCTACATAATCGAGAAGATTATTAAAGAACTCAGTCCATTTTCCGTCTTTTGAAAATGTTTCACGAAGCTTGTCATATGCTTCCGGCTTCCAGGTATCTCCCAGTACCTTCTGCACTCCGTTTACGACTGCAACGTAACCATCTTCTCTATTCTTGATTGCCTTTTTGCCGACATTGTCCAGCAGAACTTCAAATGCCTTTCTCTCCGCGGCATGTACAAGCTTATTTGCCATA
>CAYYEB010000285.1:0-2069 GCA_964470725.1 uncultured Lachnospiraceae bacterium
CGACCTTGTTACACCGGAGCAGCTGAAAGAACTGAAGGCACTGATTCGTACACTTCAGTCCGAAGCTACCATCATTGAAACAGACCACGGCAAACTCGATGTGAAAGCGGCTCTCAATACAGACAGCTTTAACCTCGACCGTGCAATGGCATCCGCAGGCTGGGTCGATGCAATTCAGCATCCGGAAGAACATGAAGAGGGCGAGGCCTACGAGTACGGCATTGATACTTTCGTATATGAGAGAAGAAGACCCTTCGTCCATGACAAACTTGTCGAGTATTGCGAAAGCTGGCCGCGCAGCATCATCCGCTGCAAGGGAATGGTCTGGTATCAGGAAGAACCGTCCATGAGCTTTGTCTTTGAGCAGGCAGGACGCCAGATCACGGAATCTCCGTCCGGCAGATTCCTTGCCTCCGCACCGAAGGCGCAGCAGGAAGCAGTTCTTCGCAGATACCCGCAGGTCAAGAAGATGTGGGATGAAAAATATGGAGACCGCATGATCAAACTTGTCTTCATCGGTAAGGATATGGATCAGGATGCGATCGTCAAGGCGCTCGACAGCTGCCTCGGGGAATAATTTACGAAAAACGAAACCGAGGAAGACAGAACTCTCTGCAGATGATTCGCAGTGAGATGAGTGAAGCGCAGCGTGTTTTCGCAGAGAGTTTCTGCCTTCATCGATTTCAGGTATCTGTGAGTATATGGATGAACCTCACATAAAACAAAACCACATGGGTTTGAAGCCATCCCCATGTAAATAAAAACCAGGGAGAAAGAACAATGACAAAAGAACACAGAGGAGCACTCTGGATTACGGAAGCTGCTGTCATAGCGGCTCTTTATGTGATACTAACGATCGTATTTGCACCGATTTCCTTTGGGACGAGCGGCATTGACCTCCGCATTTCCGAATGCCTGACAATACTGCCGCTTTTTACGCCGGCAGCGATACCGGGTCTTTTCGTCGGATGCATCATTGCAAACATTCTGGGAGGAGCGGTCATCTGGGATGTGATCTTCGGGAGTCTTGCCACACTCATCGGGGCGGCAGTCGGATATCTCCTGCGCCACAATCGCTGGCTCGTGCCGATTCCGACCATTGCAGCCAATACAATCATCGTGCCGCTTGTGCTTCGCTTTGCCTATGGCGTAAATTTACCTCTTATTGCACTCATGGCAACAGTCTTTGTCGGAGAAATACTCGGATGCTACGTGCTGGGTGAGATTCTTGCGACGGCGCTGCTTCCGATTCGGAGAAAAGTGTTCTTGATTTGATGATGCTTTACTTAGAAAGAAAAATCAGAATATTCCGCTGTGACACGTCCGCTTAACTCATTTCGCAGCGAAACATTCTGATTTTCCGATTATGTTAGGAATTTATGATTTCAACTATTTGCCGAGGAACAGAAGAATGCCCGGCAGCAGATATATCCCCCGGACGCGAATCCAAAACGATTTTGAGCGCCGGGGGATATCTTCTGGTGTCAGGCATGACCAATTTAGCTAGATTCAGTTTTTCGCCTCCGCCAGCTTTGTCTCAATATAATCCGGTACATCATCCGGCTTGATATGCAGTGTAAACGCAAATTCCCCGTGAAGAATCCGCCGTGCGTCATTTAAGAGACGCTCATCAGATGCGTGGAATTTTCTGCCGGCGCGAAGCCTTGACGAACGCTTCTTCGTCAGAGCACTGACAATTCTCAGCACATCCTTCATTGAACCCTGATCGAGAACGTGCGTATACTCCTTTTGTCTGGCTTTCTCATTTTCAATCCAGGCGCTCTTCTGTTCCGGAAGATCCTCGATCATTTCATTGATCTCGTCTACGGAAAGTGGCTCCCTGAGGTTGTCGGAATCCTGATCGGCAGGGACATAAATCTTACTGTCCTTATCGTAGACCGGTACAAGAATGTAATACAAACGATCTTCTCCGGTCAGATTCATTTCCTTGAGCTCACTGATTCTGCAGACTCCGTCTCTTTTGTGGATAACCACATCATTTACTTTCCATTCTTTCATATTCATCACCACTTTCTGTTAACCATTTTAACATAAAATTACAAAAAATG
>CAYYEB010000286.1:0-2063 GCA_964470725.1 uncultured Lachnospiraceae bacterium
AGTCTTCCCATCGGTGCCATTGCGTTCCACTTTTCAATCAGCGGAATCAGGCTCGGGGAATTCAGTGTCAGATCCGTTCCGATATATCCCGGGCTGATGGAGTTGACACGGACGCCTCTCTTCGCCCACTCGATGGCCAGAGACTTTGTCAGCTGGATGACGCCTGCCTTGGATGCGTTGTATGCGCACTGCGGCTGCGGTACGTTTACAATATGTGCGGACATCGAAGCTGTGTTGATGATAGATCCGCCGCCATGCTCCAGCATGTACTTTCCGGCTGCGATATCTGTCAGGAAGATGCCGTTCAGGTTGATGTTGATGACCTTCAGCCACTGCTTCTCATAATCCATATCCTCTGCCTTTTCGTTGATGCAGATACCTGCATTGTTGTGGCAGAAGTTCAGTCCGCCGAGCTCGTCAACGACCTGCTTTACCATGTCGTCTACCTGCTCCTTGTTGGTGCAGTCGCACTGGATTGCGATAACCTTGCGGCCCGTCTGTTCAGCGATTTCAGCTGCTGTCTTCTTTGCGGTTTCGATGTCGAGATCGACGATCGCCACATCTGCGCCTGCCTCAGCCAGTGCTGTTGCTGTGCACTTTCCGATCCCTCTTGCTGCGCCTGTTACGAATCCTTTCTTTCCATCCAGGCGCATCTTTTCGATGATTCCCATTTTTTCTCCTTTCATATTATGTATCATATTTTTGCTCTTTTATTTTGTTAATTCGTTTTGCTTAATGTAATTACATAATATATCCGGGAAGTCCATTCGTCAATAGGGTAAAGTTACTATATTTTCATCGACAAATTTGTGCGATATTACAGAATCCACCTTTTGCAAAGTTCAAATCTTCTGTTATAGTATGATTACAGCGGTAAAACGTCTCTTACTGTATCAGTCGGTTGCAAAGCAATAAAGCGGTGCGTAAGACTGATGCAGTATATAATGCAAACTTCTGCATGTAATTTAGTCAGATAGAAGAAGGACAGTGAAATGTCTAAAAGTATTACTCCAAAAAAGATCAGAGAAAATAATCGGCAGCTGATTTATCAGTATCTTTATCATCACAGCAATATTGCCCAGCAGGATATTATCTATGCCCTCAGGCTCAGCCGTCCCACCGTGGCCAACAAACTGGCTGAAATGGAAGAAGCCGGACTTATCGTAAAGAGCGGATCCATTGCATCCGATTCGGCCGGAAGAAAGGCTGTGGCCTATTCCATCAACCCGCTCTACCGGATTGCCATCGGTGTGGAAATTGAGGATCGGAAATTCAAGATCATCGCAGTTGATCTCTTCGGGCAGAATCGAAAGCGCAAAGTTGTACCTGCGCACTTTTCCACAGAGGAATCTTATTTTGAAACACTCGGAAGGGAAATACAAAGTTTTATTGCAGAACTGTCCGTTTCGGACGAACAGATTCTCGGCATCGGATTTGCAGTGCAGGGACTGGTCTCCTCTGACGGAAGGACTATCACTTACGGAAAGATTCAGAATTGTACCGGACTGACCATTGACAGGATTGAGCGTTATCTTCCCTATCCGTGCAGTTTTATTCATGACGCGGCCAGTGCCGCCACAGCTGAGCTCTGGACTTCGCCGGATCTGACCGATGCGGTCTTTCTCTCCCTCAGCTATCATTTTTCCTCGGCCATCATCGAAAACCACACTCTGATTACAGGAAAGCATGGCCACAATGGGGCGCTTGAACATATTCAAATCATTCCCAATGGCAGGAAATGTTACTGCGGCCATTACGGCTGTGTCGAAACAGTCTGCTCCATTGACGCGCTGCTCCACGATGGCGAAACGTTAGAAGACTTTTTCCAGAAGGTACGCGCGAACGCGCCCGAAGAATCTGAACGCTGGGCTTCATATCTGACCAATCTGGCCAGGGTCATCAATAATGCCCACCTGTTCTGTGACCTTGATTACATCTTAGGCGGATATCTTGCACACTATATGACGGACGGTGATCTTCTCTACCTTTATCAGAAAATCCGGGAACTCTCGTCCTTTGAGGAGCCGGATGACTTTATTCACATCAGTCACATGCCGGAGCAC
>CAYYEB010000287.1:0-2006 GCA_964470725.1 uncultured Lachnospiraceae bacterium
ACGGTACCGTGAACCGTGTGCTCGGCTGGCAGAAAGGCCAGTTCGTCTACGATATCACTCCGGCCGTCTTCACAAGCGCGGATGATGTCAGAAAGTACTTTGTTTACAATGATTTCTGCGGCGACAACCTTTCAAAATATCTCAGAACAGAGTCTGAGAAAGAAGGCAAGGTTCTCGTTTTTCTGAAACCGTGTGATACCTACAGCTTCAATCAGCTGCTGACGGAGTATAAGATTCATCGTGACAACGTCTATGTCATCGGTATCGAGTGCTACGGCAAGGTCGATGTGGAGGAACTCCGCAAGAGAGGCATTGACGGAATCACGAGCGTGGAAAATGAAAACGGAACGCTTCACGTTTCCACAATTTACGGAGAAGAAGATGTTCCGATGATGGATGTCATGGCGGAAAGATGCCGGAACTGCAAATCCAAGAAGCATGTCGCCTATGACGAGCTGATCGGAGAGGACGGCGACATTCTGGACAGCCACCGCTTCGATATGGTCGAAAAGATCGAGAAAATGTCTGCTGAGGAGCGCTTCAACTTCTGGCAGGGAGAACTTTCCAGATGCATCCGCTGCAATGCCTGCAGAAATGTCTGCCCGGCATGTACCTGTGAGAAATGCGTCTTCGATAACCCGAAGTCCGGTCTTTACAACAAGGCCGCTGCGGATACCTTCGAAGAGAAGATGTTCCATATCATCCGTGCATACCATGTAGCGGGACGCTGCACTGACTGCGGCGAGTGCTCAAGAGTATGTCCGGAACACATTCCGCTCCACCTTCTGAACCGCAAGTTCATCAAGGATTATAACGAACTCTACGGACCGTTCATGGCCGGTGCGGAAGTCGGACAGACAAGCCCGATGGTAGACTTTACTATGGATAATGATGCGGAACCGAGCATTGTTCAGAAAGGGGGCGCAGAATAATGGCTATTTACAAACTCCCTTATGCCGATCTTGGCAAACTCTTTGCGGCCATAAGCGCCAATGAGACACTTTACATCCCGACAGATACAAAGCGGGACGAGGCGGTTTATGCAAAATGGCAGGAAGGCATGGAAATGACGAAGAAGCTCAATACGCTTCGCTCCGCCAAGGATTTCTTCTTCCCGCAGGTGCAGCCGCTCGTGAAATTCCGCCGGGAGGGACAGAAGATCGATATCATGGACAGCCGTGAGGAATCCGAGGATTTCGTAGTGTTCGGTGTCCGTGCCTGTGATGTCAGAAGCTTTGATGTCCTCGACAATGTCTTTCTTCAGGACCCGGTAGATACCCAGTATGAGACGAGAAGAAAGCATGGCACGATCGTATCCATGGCCTGCGGTAGACCGGGGGAAACCTGCTTCTGCCAGAGCTTTGGCATCGATGCCGCAAAGCCGGGCGGAGATGTGGAGACATGGCATGTAGGTGATGATCTCTATCTTGAACCGCTGACCGAAAAGGGCGAAAAGCTGATCGACTCCGTGAAGAGCCTTGTGACCGACGCGGACGAGGCTGTTGTGGAGGGCGTCATCAATGCAATTCACACAATTCTCGGAAAGCTGCCTCTTGCAGGTCTTAAACCGCAGGATCTTCGGGACAAGGAACTTGAAACTTTCAATCTTCCTGTATGGGATGAACTTTCAAGCCACTGCCTGGGCTGCGGATCCTGCACGTTCGTGTGCCCGACCTGCCAGTGCTTCGATATTGAGGACTTTGATAACGGAGAACAGATTCAGAGATACCGCTGCTGGGATTCCTGCATGTACAACGAATTTACCATGATGGCGGCAGGAACTCCGAGAAAGACACAAAAGGAGCGCTTCCGTCAGAGATTCATGCACAAGCTGGTGTATTATCCGATCAAGTATGACGGAATGTACAGCTGCGTGGGCTGCGGACGCTGCCTGAGAAAGTGTCCGATACAGATGAATATTGTGAAAGTCATGAAAACACTGGAGGAAGCCTAATGGAACATGAAGAGTTAATTCCGAGACTCGGTGTTGTGACACAGATTCGTAC
>CAYYEB010000288.1:0-1993 GCA_964470725.1 uncultured Lachnospiraceae bacterium
ATTGCAAAAAATCATCAGACGTCTACCGCATACACAGTTTACTTCAGCATTATCAAAGCGGTGAATAATCATCGATGTCGTATTCTTTCAGATGTGTCATGCCATTGATGCGATTATCCCAGTCATCCAGCCACTGATTTACATAGTCTTCACCATTCTGTGTATTGCTGACAGAAGAAATGTCTTCTTCTACAATTTTTGATCCATTCCAGCGAAGTCTGCCGTAAGTGAAGTCACCCATATGACCCCAGAACCAGATCAAAGAACGACCCTGTGCTGCCTCAATGGCACTATGTCCCCAACCGTCTTCAAATATTTTTACAGCTCTTCCATTCCTGATTGTATACGCAAAAATCTCTCTTTCCGCCTCTGAGCCGGGAGATTCGATGAACATTTCCTTTACTCCGTCTCCTGTGATGTCGTAAAGAAAATATTTTGTTCCTTCAAAGTCCCCATCATACCAATCAGAAAGAAGTTCACTTTCCATGTCCTCAATGGCTTCGATATATACAGAATAGTCTACATTTGCATCAGCAGCCGCTCCATATCCGACACCATACCACCCGATGTTTTCCGCACGCCATCCGGCACGGACCAGGGAATCGTTTTCGGACTTGTTTGTCGTGTAGTTGTGGGTTCCGCTCTTTGCATTTGGATTATACTGACGGTAAAGCGGAACGGATCCTCCTGAATACCAGCCCACTTTTTCGTATCTCCATCCGGCTTTGACAAGTGAGTCCCGCTCTCCTGCACTCGTTGTGTAATGATGATCTCCGGCGTTTGGATTATATAGACGATATACAGGCGCGCCGGACTTTGGCGCTCTCCATCCGATTCCTTCGTAATTCCAGCCGGCATTGATGAGCGAGTTCCGTTCACCTGCGCTTGCCGTATAGAAGTGCTCTCCGGAATTCGGATTATATAAGCGGTACATGTCCTGTGATCCGGATGCGGCCATTACAGGTACTGAGGTAAATGCCGTCGCCGTAGGAGCTACGCTTGCAGTTGCCATAACGATTGCCATGATTCCGGTAAATAATTTTTTGCATTTCATCATTGAAGTCCTCCTTTTGCTTATGTGTTTTATAAAATAGATGCTTTTGTAATCGGCATCTTTCTCAACTGAATCTTTTACTTCCCATGTCATTTCTCATCTTCGGACGTGTTTGTCCCTGTGATCAGATTCTCAACAGATTCCCTTACAATCAGGTAACGCCGCCCGACCTTTCTTCCGATGATATCGCCATTTTTGATCATTTTATAGACATATGGCCTGCTTACACCGAGCAGTTCCATCACCTCGGCAACGGTCAGCAGGTCTTTTTCCAGATTCATTTCATTTTGGTCCCCTTTCAATTTTTATTTGTCGGTGCGAATAGATGAACTCCTATTCGCACCAGCAGAATCGCCGTTATTTCGCCCATTCCAGGTTCAGGAGCTCAGGCATCATTTTCATATAATCGTCCAATACCTGCTGCAGCTCTTTTAATTCTCTTATAGAACAAAAATCACTCGCCGAGGAAAAAGAAACAATTTCAAAATATTTTTCGGAATCGTGCCATGGATGAATGATCAGCTTTGGCATTTCCGGTTGACCTAAAAGACTGATTTCAGCTTCCGGACGCATTTCCGGCATCCACATTGCCTTTAAGATATAGTTTCCTCTTCTGCAGAGTCTTCTCTTAAAGAACTTGTCGTCGCGCTTTCTCAGAAGCCGCCACCCCATATCTAATGATTTAATGTCTTTTCCTTCTGCCTCCAGTTTTTTATCATCTTCCTTCACAAGCGCTAATACGTCGTTTAAGTAGCCGATCTGCATATCTTCCATTTTTGCGCGCAAATCCTTTTTGTCCTGTACTGTTTTTACTGCTGCGTCCATAAGATGAGCTCCTTTCCTGCATCTGTCGATGCAATTGACTGCTGTTTTCCTGTGTTGACAGTACTTTACCTTATGATGATATTTGTAATTGCACTTTTGCATTTTATTTGGTAA
>CAYYEB010000289.1:0-1990 GCA_964470725.1 uncultured Lachnospiraceae bacterium
ACACAGACCTTCCGCCTGTGCACGGCGAATATTTGCAATCTTGTCATCAAACGTATGTGTGGTACAGATATGCGGGAAGAAGCGGCGAGACGTCTCAATATTGTTGTGAATGCTTGTCACCCCGGCCATATGCAGACGATGGAACTGTTCCGATGTCAGAAATCCCAAAGAACAACAGAGTTCAATCTTCAATTCCCGGTGCATTCTCTCAAAGCAGTGAATAATCTTCTCAAAATCAGCATCCGATGGTCCGCGCCCGGAATCCACGATTGCGAACCGGTCCACGCCCTCCGCCTCATTGGCACGTGCCTGCGCTACAATTTCATCCTCATCCATAAAGTCATAAACCTCACAGGAGGTATGATTATGCGCCGACTGCGCACAGAACTTACAGTTTTCACCGCATTTTCCGGATCTGCCGCTGATGATCGTACACAGATCAACCTTATCTCCGCAGTACGCATCTCGAATCCGGTCTGCTCCCTCCTTCAAATCATTGAGATCGGCCGAAACCAGCTGCCGCAGATCGTCCTCTCTCTTCAACCGCCGTCCGTTTATAATCTCATCCGCAAGTTTTTGTGCATCCATTTTTCAGACCCATCCTCTCTAAAATAGTTCTCTTCCGATCTTTCATAATCAAAATCGCGTACTTTATCAGTCTACTTAGATGAAGTACGATTGTCAACCTATATGCACTTTCGAGGTTGACAATTGTGATAGCTCCTGATATGCACTTGTGTGAGTATTACGAACACATTATTCGCGTTCTTTTTTCTTGCCGGCGGGTTTTAGCTGACCAAGCATGAAATGCTTTCGGCACAGTGCCACATAGGATTCATTTCCGCCAAGAAAAACCTGTTCTCCTTCCCGCACAAGCTTTCCGTCTTTCACACGTGCGTTAAAATGTGCGCGGCGGCCGCACCAGCAAACTGTAGGGACCTGCTCTATTTCATCCGCAAGTTCAAAAAGTCGTGCCGCCCCGGGAAACAGGTTGCTTTGAAAATCCGTACGAAGTCCGTAACAGATTACCGGAATGTCACAGAAATCCACGATGTGTGCCAGATCATCCACCTGCTTTGGTGTCATGAACTGACACTCATCCACGATAATGCAGGCAATATCCGCATAGTTAATCGGACTCTTCCAGTCCCTGTGAACACGTTCCAGAAAATCTTCCACAAATTCACAGTTCGCCTGAAGACCGATTCTTGATTTAATAATCTTCTCTCCATCGCGGTTTTCAAGCCTTGGCTTTAAGAGCACAACCTTCTGTCCGCGCTCTATATAATTGTAGCGTACCATCAGCGCATTGGCTGTCTTGGAACTCCCCATTGCACCATATCGAAAATATAATTTTGCCAAAATTCTCTCCCCTTCTTCGACTATCTGCCGCCCTATGCAAAGAAAAAACGAAAATGGATTTTTCTGAATCAGATAAACAGATCTCAATTATAGCAAAGCGGAGTAAGAAAAGCAGTTCTTCTTTGACTGGGACGTCATTTTCATCATCAGTTACAGCAATCTCTTTTTCTCGTCTTGTTGCTTAATCTGCATTTCTTTTGTAGGATGATATTGCACTTGAGAAAGGACGGTTCTGTCATGGCACTTTACGCACTCGGAGATCTGCATCTGAGTTTTCAGGTCAATAAATCAATGAATGTCTTCGGAAAAGTCTGGAGGCACCACGAAGAAAAAATTCAAAAATATGTCAATCAGATTGTCGCACCCACGGACACTCTTGTCCTTACCGGAGATCACTCCTGGGGACGCAAACTTGATGAATGCCGGGAGGATCTGGCATTTATTGAGGCTCTTCCAGGGCGAAAAATTCTGCTGCGGGGCAACCATGACATGTTCTGGGATGCCAAGAAAACCGATCGGCTGAACGAAGAATTCAGGGATCGGCTCTATTTTCTGCAGAATAATTTTTATACCTATCAGGACTATGCTCTCGTGGGCACAAAAGGATTTACCTTCGAAGGTCCGTTTC
>CAYYEB010000290.1:0-1978 GCA_964470725.1 uncultured Lachnospiraceae bacterium
CCCTGCTCTTTATAATGTCAAAAGACTATAAAAAGAAAGGAAGGCCTTGAAGGCACACCATCTTTCGCAACGATCCTGTGTATCTTCAAAGCCTCGTGGTTAAACACCATGATTATTTTAGCAGTCGCGGAACTGGAGTACAACATGTCATTGGATATTTTTTACTAAGAGCAGCGAGTGCAATGTATATTGTCCTGATTGTCAGTCTGTTATGAAGTACAGAGACAGTCGCCCGCGAATTATGCGCACCCATGGAGGAAAAACACATCACGTAATGGTAAGACGGTACTACTGCAGCAGATGTCACCATTTACATACACAGCTTCCGGATGTCCTGCTTCCTTACAAGCATTACTGCTCAGAGACAGTGCAGGATGTTCTGGATGAAATCGTAGATGAACAATCCCCTGAGGATGCAGACGGACCTTCGCCTATGACCATGAAAGAATGGAGGCAATGGTTTCAGATAAATGTTCTGCGGATGGAGGGACTGGCCAAAAATGCTCTGCAAGGCATTGTCGGATCCGCTAAAGAAATCCCCGAATCCGATGGATCGCTGCTCAAGTATTACAGGGATCACAGTGACCGATGGCTTTCTACCATCATACGATATATTTATAATTCCGGAGGATTTTTGACATCCCTCCGGTCCAGAAATAATGCACCTGCTTTCAGATGATGCCAAATCCATTATGAAGTACCTTCTAAGTAGCAAATGATATTAAATCTTAGGAGGCCCAGTAAATGGAGAAAAATGAAGCAGCATCCTGGCAGGATGATCAGGCATTGATACGTTTTACAATGATAGCTCCTCTATTGGAGACAGGAATCGACGATGCAAAAAGACGGATGCTCCGTCAGCAGATCGCGGATAAATACGGCCTGTCTGTGCGCACGATCTACAGATATGAAGGGAATTATCGGCAGCGTGGTTTTTCCGGATTAAAACCGCAATCAAAAAACAGAAAGCAGTATTCCACCCTTCCGGAAAACTTTTCAAGCCTTCTTGAAGAAGCGATTGCGCTGAAAAGAGAAGTTCCTACCCGTTCAGTGAATCAGATCATAGCGATCCTGGAAATGGAAAATCGTGTTGAGCCAGGCAAACTGAAGCGTTCTACATTGGAGAGACACCTTTACGCGGCCGGATATGGAGTGCGTCAGATGCAGATGTATAAAGACGCCAGAAGCAGTTCTTCCAAACGCTTCTGCAAGCCGCACCGCATGATGCTCCTGCAGGGAGACATTAAATACGGACCGCTTCTACCGATCGGAAAGAACGGAGCAATGAAAAGGACTTACCTGTCTTCTGTAATAGATGACCATTCCCGTTTTATTCTGGCATCACGTTTCTATGACAGTCAGGAAGGAACGATTGTGGAAGATACCTTCCATACAGCTATCAGCCGCTATGGAATTTTTGATAAATGCTATCTCGATAACGGAACGCAGTACATTGCAAAACAGTTAAAAATCTCACTCTCCCGCCTGGGAATCAGCATTTCCCATGCACCAGTCAGGTCAGGGAAAAGTAAAGGAAAAATCGAGAAGTTCCATCAGATCGTTGATCAGTTTCTAGCGGAAGTTAAACTGAAATCTCCTAAGTCTTTGGAGGAATTGAATCAATACTGGAATACGTTTCTGAACGAGTATTATCAGAAAAAGCCACATGAAGGAATCCGGGAGTACTACGAGTCCCTTGGCACGAAAGTACCAGCTGAAGGAATATCTCCTATGCAGGAATGGAACCGTGACAGCCGGGCTCTAACGTTCGTCGATACCAGTGTTGTTGCAGAAGCATTTCGTCATCATGAATACCGGGTGGTAAGCAAAGGAGCCTGCATCAGTTTTCGTGGAAGGGAGTATGAAACAAAAGCAGAACTGATCGGATTCAAAGTGGAGATTTCCTATGATCCCGCAGCTCCGGAAACAATCACGGTTTCGTATCCCGGAATCAAGTCATTTGAGGCGGAGCCGCTGA
>CAYYEB010000291.1:0-1972 GCA_964470725.1 uncultured Lachnospiraceae bacterium
TCGCCAGATCGATGAACAGCTGGGATATGCCGGTCCGCTCAAGGAATGCGCCGAAGATGATAAAGACGACGATGAACTTCGAACAGACGTTGACCGGTGTCGACAGAATGCCTTCCTTCGTATAGAAAAGGTTCCGGATCAGATACCGGACACGGCCAAAGAAAGCCGGATTCGTCAGCCCGAAGAACAGCGCATACCCAATGAAGAAAAGCGCCACGCACAGGATCGGCCATCCGACACACCGGCGGGTCACTTCCATCAGGCAGATGACACCGATCGTGCCGATCACGATCTGCATCGTCGTAAAACGCGTACCCTGCTGAATGATTGTCTGCGCATTAAAGGTAAAGTAGAGAAATGATCCTGTTCCGAGAATCATCAGGATCCAGTCGTACCACGGCATGTAATTCGGCCGCTGGTTTCCCTTCTTCGCCGGATAAGTCAGGAATCCCAGAAGAACGATCAGCGCCATAAATGACGTCAGCCGGATCTCTTCCAGGAATGTGGCAAAAAGCGTCACATAGATACAGAACAGGGAAAATCCGGCCAGGATGCATTTTTCAATGATGCCCGGCACGCCGGTCCACACCCGGACATTCGACTCCCTGTCATATTTTTTCATGACCTCATCAACACTAAGGTCCTCATTTTCCAGATTTTTCGTATCAGCCAAACTCGTATCCCCCTCAAAAGTCCGATGTCAAAACTGTATACCGTTCCAAAGGCCCGCGCCGTTAAAAAAAAGCCATCATGACTGCGCCTTCACCGTGATGTTGTGCTCACGATAATATTTCGCGGCGCCCTCATGGAACGGTGTCTGAATGCCCTCCGTTGCCTCCTTCAGGGAAAGGAGCTCGCCCTTGGCATTCTCCTTCGCAATCTCCTTCTTGTGGTCGAAAATGGAGGCCGTCAGTTTATATACGGTGTCATTTGAAAGCTTTTTTGAAACGATGATCACCGATTTGACGGTAATCGTCTCGATATCGTGCTTCTGGCCGGGATAAGTTTTGGCCGGAATGGTGTATTTGGTGTAATAGTTGTCCTTCTTCAGCAGTTTGTCCCGGAAACTGCCCTCGATCGGAATGAGCGTGACGCCATTGGTCGTCGCCAGTTCCGTAATCGCCGTCGTCGGCGCGCCCGCCACGATGAAAGCGGCCTTGATCTTGCCATCCTTTAAGGCTTCCTTGCTGTCTTCAAAGCTCTGATACTGCGGCTTGATGTCGTGAATGCTCAAGCCTGCCGCATTCAGCACATCCATGGCATTGAAATAGGAACCGGATCCCGGCGCGCCGATCGACACGCTTTTGCCCTTCAGCTGGCTTACCTTCGTGATCTTCGGATCCATCGTAATCAGCTGGACCGTCTCGGGATAAAGAGCGCCAAGAACACGGAAGTCCTGCATCTTTCCTTCCGATTCAAAGGCCTGCGTCCCGTCCCAGGCATACTGCATAACATCCGACTGGGAGAAACCGAGCTGGTAATCACCGTCGTGAATGCTTTCGATATTGGCTTTCGAAGCATCCGTTGAGACCGCCGTCACTTTGACACCCGCGTACTTGGTCATATACTGGGCCAGCACACCGCCGTAGGCATAATATGTTCCGGCCGTGCCGCCGGTGCCCATCATCAGCCGCTGACCTGATCCGCACCCCGCCAGAGACACGGCGCAGACCAGAGCGACCGCCGCTGCGGTCACCTTCCGCCATAAATTTTTCAAAAATCTGCCCTCCTCATAAAGGCTGCATTAAGACAGACATGGATTTTCCGCTTTAACGCAGCAAACTAATGTGATTATAGCACGAAGATGGACCGGGCGTGAAGAGGACATTGCGGTATGCTATAATAGTTATATATGATAGTTGACGGGGAGCCTGGGGGTGACCTGTTGTCCGGGACGCTTCCGCTCGATCGCCCGGGGCAATCAGGGCATGTCGAATACTCCTGTAAGTTATCATTAGCAACGCATTAAGAA
>CAYYEB010000292.1:0-1971 GCA_964470725.1 uncultured Lachnospiraceae bacterium
TAAAAATTCCTGACGAATTTCTTCATTCGGGATGTAGGCAGTCTGCGTAGTTTCGTCATAGGCAAGATATCCCAGGTGGATCAGTAGGGTCAGGACGTCATCGCGATTTTCAATCCGGTTGGGGTCATTTTGAAATGAATTGACATCAACGGCGGTTGCGCTTCCGGATAGCATGGAAATGATAGCTTCTTTCAGGCCGTCAAAATTCATATTGATATATCCGGAAATGGAAGTGTACGTTCCTGTGACAGACCAGTAGCTGCGAAACTGTTTACGAAGCATAACGCTGACGACAGCCCGTGGATTATACAGGGAAATGCCGTTCAGCAGATAGCCGTCATACCAGGCTCTGACTTTTTCATAATCGACAGAATACTGCTGACAGAGTGTTTTTACCTCTTCTTCCGTGAAGCCGATATAGGGAGCAAGCTCGCCGGCATCCAGCATGGTATATTCATCAAAATTAT
This sequence comes from uncultured Lachnospiraceae bacterium, assembly GCA_964470725.1. GTDB lineage: Bacteria > Bacillota > Clostridia > Lachnospirales > Lachnospiraceae > Chordicoccus. Next base: position 468 of record CAYYEB010000292.1, read on the forward strand.
TCAAAGCGGACTGGGTCTTCTGACGGATAATCGGAAGAATACCGGTCAGATAAGCAAGCTGAATATAGCGGGAAGGCTCACTTCCCTTAAAAATGCTGCGGAGGAAGTCGATATATTGAGTTTGAGTCTTTCGTGACACATTCGGCTCCCTAAGAAGTACGTCCCATTCATCTATGATAATGACAAATTTTTCCCCTGTCTCGGCATTGATTCTGGACAGCGCAAAGGAAATAGAAGATGCGGTGTCAAGAGATACGGATGTAAAAGTTTGCTTCAGCTCCTTTATTACACACTCTGTTACGGAACTGATGACAGAATCCGGATCCCCAAGATTCGTCATAAACCACTGTATGTCCAGATGAATAACATTACATCTGTTTAAGAAGCGATTGAAACTTTCAGAACGACTGATGCTGTAGCGCGAAAAAAGGTCACGGGAATCGCATCCACGGCTGTAATAAGCCGTAAGCATATCGGCAGTGACAGACTTTCCGAATCTTCTGGGACGACTGTTGCAGATAAAACTCTGCAGAGTATTCGAGACACGATTGGTATATTCAATGAGACCGGTCTTGTCGATATAGATTTCAGAGTTTGCAGCGCGGCGAAAAGCACTGTCATCCGGATTTAAGAATTGTCCCATAAAATAACCTCTCTTCATGTTGCGCCCCTGCCGGTGAAAGCTCTTATGCCATTACGAGATCTTTTGTTTTCTCCCGCAGCTCTTTAACCTGCTGCTTTGTCAGTTTTGTATATAGCACTATTTTTTCATCAGGTTCGCCATTCTGGATCATGGTAAGAGCCACATCATTCTTTGTTTCTTTTGCTCCTTCACTTCTTAATTCGTCCATATCATTATACATAATCGCCACTCCTTTCTCAGTTTGCTTTAAGAATTTAGCGGTCTTCTGTAATATAGAGTAATGCATTTTTTCTGGATCGGATTCGTTAAAATCATGTATTAACCAGCCCAACTCGCTTTGATCACGGTATTCACCATTGATATAAATAATGTGTGATCCATCATTCACGTCAACATTTCTTCTTTTAATGACTCGTTCTATCAGGTAATATGCATCTCCATATCCGATTACATCTTTTGCCGTGACAAATACAACATATGTATCGGGAAGGTCTGTGAAATCCTGTCCTGGCCTAAGAGAGTCTGAATCAAGTAAACTGCTATGATATCTTGAACGGTGGAAATCGGCGCCATGTCTTGAATTCTCTATTTCTATATCGGCCGGTTTACCATCTACTTTTCCATAAAAATCAAAGGCAGCTGACCTCCCTTTCAAATTCTTCATATCACGTTGAGTTTCAATATCTGTCACTTCTACATCTTTTTGAAGGATGATCTTGAAGATCAGCTCAGCAGCCGGTTTGTTATCACGAATAAAGGCTCTGAAGAACACATCATTCATCATGCTGTAATTTTTAAGTTTTTCAGCATAATCAGCGCGTTGCATATCGTTGATTTCAGTCTTGTTCTGTTTCTCCAAAG
>CAYYEB010000293.1:0-1963 GCA_964470725.1 uncultured Lachnospiraceae bacterium
GCAGACCCAAGAGGACGAGCTTCGCAGCCCTTGAGGATAGTATAGCAGACGGGGCAGCGAATGGCAAGGGGGTCAGGCGTGCTAACGAGGCGTTAGAGCGTGCGAATTTTGCTCGAAAAACCGAGACTTCGGCGCAGATCGGCGCGGACGGGGGCGTGCGTGGCCCGTGCGAGGCGTGCGTGGCATCTGCTCAAAACAGGGGCAAACCGGGGCGTGTTCAAAGTGACATTCCTGGCAAAACCTCAAAACCGTGTCACTTTGCCGTTTTTCCCGGGTTTTTCTGGGGTTAGAGCCCAAAACACGCCCTACATTCCAAAGTGACAGAAAAACGATTTATAACTAAATCAAAACAGCACAAAAAATCAGGCGGTTCCATCCCGGGCATCAAGGCCCTGGGAAGGGCCGCTTTTTTCGTTGCTGCTCTCTTCGGCATACGTCCAGTAAATAGACTCCATCTTTTTCTCAACGTACTTCTTGTACTTGAAATAAACGAGGTCAAAGACGTCCTCCTGCTCATGTGACGGAAGGAGCCGGAACATGGCTATTAGATCGGCTTCCTCTTCGGACAGCGGAGAGCCGTCACAGGTAAGCCCCTGCTCCCGCTTATACGCGGCGAGATCGTTACTCTTTTTTGCGGGTGCGGCGTCAAGCTCCAGGAGATAGTCGGCAGACACCTCGAAAATGCGGGCAAGTGAAGCGAGAGCCGAGTATCCAGGCTTACTCTTCCCAGTTTCCCAGTCCCCGACATTACCGGGGGACACGCCCAGCATCTTCGCAAGCTGGCCTTGAGTGTATCCGTTTTTTGCTCGCAAATCTTTCAATATTGCGCTAAACATATAGTCGCCTCCTCGAATTTTCGTAGAAATTACTCGCAAAACTATTGACTTACCCGCATTTGCGAGTTATACTACCAATAGATTTAATTCTAAAGCAAGTTAAATCATATCACACCCCAAGAAAAAAGGAAAGGGGAAAGGGAGGCGATCTCATTGAGACGCGGCAAGAAGCCGACCAGAAAGCAGAAGATCAGGCTCGGACAAGCGGGGCTCGCCCCGGAAAACTGGCTGGTCGTCAGACAGAAGCCGAACGGAGAGCTCATTGTTCTCCACAAGAACACGAACACAATCCGCGTCATCCCGCCGCTGGCCGGATGACCTCAACAGGAAGGAGCAGCAGCATGAACAGATACAAGATCACCTACATCGTCGACGAGGGCGAGACAGAGACCGCATACATCACCGAGCGGACAGAAGCAGCGGCCCGGAAGGTTTTCAAGGCCGCGAGCAAGGGCCGGGAGATCACGGACGTGGAGCTTGACGACACCGACGTCCCCGCCACAAAGGAGCAGGAGCGCGAGACCCTCTCCAAGATCAAGCAGATGGTCGAAGAGCTGGGCCCGCAGAGCTACATCGCCGCCGCATTTGAGGGCTGCTTTGATGTCGCCGAGCAGAACATCGAGGACGACTTCGCTTGCAGCATGAAGCAACGCGCAGAGACCGCCGAGCAGCAGCTCGCATACAACCGGCGAGAGCTGGATGACGCAAAGAAGCGGCTCAAGGAGCTGGGCGGTCTGGTCGACAGCTTGAAGGAAGAAAACCGCTCCATCGGATTGCGGTTGACGCGGTCTGTATTCCCGAGTGACCTATACCTCGACCTCTGGACGCTCGCGACAGATGACGCCAAAGAGAGCCGCGAGCGTATGGCCTCCGCCGCCGACATCATGGCGGAGATGGCAGACACCCCGCAGGACATCGCCTTCACCCGGGCGGTCACGATCTACCGGGAACAGAAGGCTCGGGCTGCGAGGTGCGAGCGGATGGTCGCGGGCCTGGATGAGCACCGGCCCGAAGGAGTCTAAAGCCGAAACGCCCTCCGGGGCGTCGCCGGGAGCCGCCCTACCCGGCCTGACGATGGCAGGGCAGAAAGGAAGACAGCAGCATGAGAAAGATTAAGAAGATCAACG
>CAYYEB010000294.1:0-1961 GCA_964470725.1 uncultured Lachnospiraceae bacterium
ATTTCTATTCAAAACGGAGGGTCTCAGTCCCTCCGAAGAGGGCTAACCGCCTACCTGCATGGAGCGACATCCAACGGCCGGGTTTGCGGAGCTAAACGGCCGCGATGCGGAGCGAGCGGCCACTCTTTTAGTGCCTTAAATTGAACATATTTCCTTCATAATGAAGATATGCCGTATTTTCGGCGATTCATTCATTATAGGAGGGCAACTATGCTCGATTACAAAACTATCATTACACAACATTACGCCCTGCACATGTCTGGTCGCGAGATTGCAAGCAGCCTGGGCGTAAGCAAATCAGGAGTGAATGATTTCCTGAATGCTTTTAAGGCATGTGAGACACTCAGCTATCCTCTTCCCAGAGGAATCACCAACTATGGAATCTATGTGCAGGTGTATGGCCAGCCGTCTTCTCCAGATGAAGTCGCCGCCTTTACTGTCCCAGACTATGGCTCGGTCAACAGCGAGATGGCCAGAAAGAACATGACACTGGTCTTCCTTTGGGGAAGGTATAAGAATCAATGCATCGCAGATGGATCCCGATTTTATTCCTACCGCCAGTTCTGTGCAAAATATTCGGATTGGCTCGAAGCGAATAACGAAACTTTACACTTCAACACTGTTGCAGGAGAGAAGATTGAGGTCGATTTCGCAGGCAAGACGTTCGAACAGGTAGATAAACTGACGGGTGAAGTGACTGCCATCGTTGTATTTGTTGCGGTACTCCCGTATTCCCAGTACATTTACGCGGAGGGAATGCTTTCCACGAAAGAGCCGGAATGGATTAATGTAAACAATCACATGCTCAGATTCTTCGGCGGAGTCACGCCGTTGGTAGTATGTGACAACTGTAAGCAGGCTGTTGCGGCGAACAAGGACTGGATCGAACCTGATCTTAACAAAGATTATGCTGAATGGGCTGAACACAATAGTACGGTGATCATGCCTGCCAAGGTAAGAAAACCACGCTATAAGAGTTCTGTTGAAAACTCTGTAGGCATTCTGGAGAAGGGGTTCTTCCACGAGCTGGAAGATATGACCTTCTTCAACTTAGAAGATTTCAATAACGTTCTCTGGGAGAAACTGGATGCTCTAAATGAAAAGGAACTGAAGGGGAAAACCTACAGCAGGTACGACCGTTGGCTGGAAGAAAAGCAGACGTTAATGCCTCTTCCTCCCGTGCAGTATCAGTACACGGAAAGAAAAGAGGCAAAAGTGTCCAGCGACTTCCATGTTCGCTTTGACAATGCTTATTATAGCGTTCCTCGTCAGTATGTGCATACATCCGTCCTGATAGCCGCCACAACCGACACAGTGACCATTTCAACGCGTTCCGGCGAAAAACTCTGTGAATGGCCTAGAGCGAAATACAAGGGACAGTGGCAGACAAATCCGAACCATCTGCCCGAAGGCTACAAAGGCACACTGGAATGGAACGGGCCATATTTCAAGCGGAAAGCAGCAGCAATCGGCCCTTATACGGAAGATGTAATCGCCCACGTACTTGCCAGCCGGAAATACGAAGTGCAGTCCTACCGTCAGTGTGTCGGAATTCTCGGCTTTGCTAAAAAGTACAGCAAAAAAGCCCTGGAAGCCTGCTGTAAACAGGCTGTCACTACAGGAAGGATGAATTATAGCTTCATCAAGAATTCTATTTCTGGCATCGCAGCCGAGGTTATGACTGCCGCCGACACCGCAAAAGTAAACGAAGAAAAGAATCAGGGTGCGTATCTCCGCGACGCTTCTGCCTCTAACATTGACAAGCTTTTGGCTAAAAGCCGGGATCTTATGGATCAGGAAGGAGGCAGCGCTGATGAATGACGGAGAAACAATCCTTCTTGATCTGGAAGCACAGATGCAGGATATAGGCTTGTCCCTTATGGCCAAAAAACTTGACCAGATTTACCGCTCACCGGATTATCTGAGCATGGACAAACTGGATCTGATATCTGAGATCCTTG
>CAYYEB010000295.1:0-1951 GCA_964470725.1 uncultured Lachnospiraceae bacterium
GTTCTGCCATCACTGCGGTGCGCGGCTCCGGGAATCGGACGCCTGCTTCTGCCCCGTCTGCGGGGCGAAGCTGCAGGTGGGCGGCACAGACGGAAAGGAGGAAGCCAAATGACAGACTATGACCTGAGAACCCGGAAAGCCCTGCGCCGGGTGACGCTGCTGGAGTACGGCTGCGGGCCGGAGACGCTGCGGCGGCGCAAGATCTGCCCCAGCTGCGGCAGGGCCAACAGCGCCGACCGGACGGACTGCGCCGACTGCGGCGCGCATCTGCCGGAGATGACTCTCTATGACCTCTACCGTTCCCGCCACCGCTGCTGCCCCGGCTGCGGCGTGGCCGTCACCAATGTAGCGCAGTACTGCCCCGAGTGCGGGGCGCAGCTGCCCAAGGGAGCGGCGAGACAGGAGGCGGCGGTATGAGCCTCTTCCGGAGGCGGGAGCCGCCCCTGCCGAAAGCGGCGGTGTGCTTTGCCTTGCCATTCAGGACCCGCCGTGCGGCGGACTGGCTGAGAAATCTGGGCGGCTGTCGGCCAATCGGCATCCTCTCGGACGACTGCGACGACGTGGTGTGGCAGTGTGCTGCCGAACAGGCGGATCTTCTGCTGCTGGAGCTGGACTTTTCAAACGGAGTGGAGGATAAGGACGTTTCCTCTCGTTGCGACATCGCCGTCGAGGTGCGGCGGAAGCTGCCGAACTGCCGCGTCTATCTCGTCTGTGAGGATGGCTACCCGGAAAAGCTGGCCGCTCTGGAAAAGGCCGTGGAGCTGAAGCTCATCGACGGCTACTGTCTGGGGGCCCTGACCGACCGGCAGGCGCGGGCGTGGCTCCGGGAGACGGCAGAGGCCATGCCGGGCGGGAGCGCCCGGTAAAAACCGACCCGGCGGCCGCGAGCCGGGGACAAAAACGCGGCAAATCGACCAATCTTTCTATAAAGGAGGAGGAAAAAACATGAGAAAACGAATTACCAGTTTGCTGCTGACGCTGGTGATGCTGCTCTCCCTCGTGCCCGCCATGGGCGTGACGGCCAGCGCGGCGGACGATACATCTTATACAAAGGCTGAAATTAGGAACTATTATACGTTTGCGACCTATCTCCGTTCGTACGATTCAAGAGATCTCAAGCTGATGGAAGACATCGATTACACGGTGGGCATTAATGATCTTTCTATCGATGTAATACGCAACCAAAAACTGGATCTGAACGGCCATAAGATCACGATCGACGCAAGCAGGCGGGCGGGGTTTGTAAACCTGCTCTGCATTCGCCGCGGCGAATTCACGCTGTATGACAGCCAGGGCGGCGGCGAACTCGCGGTTTCCTTTCCTAATGACGACAAAGCGTACAGCATCATCATGATGAGCTCCGAAAAGAAAGACGAGCCTTCAAAATTCACAATGAACGGCGGCACGCTGACCAAGCTGCGTCCTAACATGACGTACAGCTATGGAGCCAGCGGCTGCATCGGCGACGACTATTTTAATAAGCCCGAGAACGGCAAGCGCTCGCAGATCACGATCAACGACGGCACGATCAACTGCCCATACGACTGGGACAGGAGTCAGTCGCTCCTCGATTTCGAGGTTGAAGCAATGCCGCTGGCGCTGCAGCTGCTCTATTCCAATCTCACGATCAACGGCGGTACCTTCAACGGAATTGTCTGGACAGATACTCTTTGGCGAGGAGAGCAGGATACAGAGCCGCGCGTTGTCCTCAACGGCGGCGAGTTCAACTCCCCGTTCGTGGTAGAAGGTATGCAGAAAGATGCGACGCAGATAGTCATAGACGGAGCGCACTTCAAAGACGGCTTTCATGTTAACAACGGGTACAGCATAGACACTGATGTGGGAACCGTCCCGGTGCTGCTGCTCAAGAGCGGCGTGTTTACCTCGCCCGACAAGAATCCCAAACTCGACATTTACAATGTTACCGCAAATAGCTATGGCAATGGGGTGA